>JACPOL010000001.1 GCA_016185065.1 Chlamydiales bacterium | reverse complement strand
TAGCACAGAAAAGCCGGCCAGGCGTACAGGGTAGGGCAGTGGCCCACTCTGTTTTCGAGCACACGGTTTGGCAAAGCGAGGTGAAGCGCAAGGTGGTCGCAGGAGGTGTGGCGAAGCGCACACCATCCGACATGTCTATTTCCGGCACTTCGCAAAAGCTAATAAAAATTTTAAAAACTCATATTTAAAGGTTTTCTTCGAGGAGCTCGAGCTGTTTGTAGTGGCGGAGCTGGTCGCGGAAGTGAGCAGCATCTTCGAACCTGTGCTCTTTGGCAGCTCTGCGCATCTCGGCCTCGCACTCGCGAATTTTCTTAGAGAGCTCATCGTGAGAGAGGTGCTTGGGAGCTTCGCCCTCTTTAGCTCTCATGTTTGGAATGGATTCGCCAAAGGTTTGTGAGAGCTCCTCCATCGACTCGCGCTTGGTAGACGCGGGGGTGATGCCATGCTTTAAATTGTAAGCCTCTTGGATCTCTCTTCTCTTCTCCGTTGTTGCAACAGCCTTTTGAATGGAGGCTGTCATCTTATCAGCATACATGATGACGCGCCCATCGACGTTACGCGCTGCTCTACCGCAGGTTTGCAAGAGAGCGGTTTCGCTGCGCAGAAACCCCTCCTTATCCGCATCGAGGATGGTGACGAGCGAGACCTCTGGGATGTCGAGACCTTCTCTCAAAAGGTTGATGCCAACAAGCACATCGAAGACTCCTTTGCGCAGGTCGTTAATGATCTGCACTCTTTCAAGAGTGTCGATATCGGAGTGGAGATAGCGAGCGCGCACGCCGATCTCGGTTAAATATTTAGTGAGATCCTCAGCGAGTTTTTTAGTGAGCGTTGTAACGAGAACCCTTCTTCCCTTTTCAGTTTCAACGCGTATCTCTTCCAGGCAGTCATCGACCTGATTCGTTGCAGGTCTAATGGTGATTTTAGGATCGAGAAGACCTGTCGGTCGAATGATCTGCTGGATCAGATCTCCCCCAGCTTGCTCAACCTCCCAGCTTCCGGGCGTTGCAGAGACGTAGATTACCTGCCCGATATGCGCAAAAAACTCTTCGAATTTAAGCGGGCGGTTATCATACGCCGAGGGGAGTCTGAAACCAAATTCGACAAGGGCATTCTTGCGCGCTCTATCTCCATTATACATCGCATGTACTTGAGGAAGAGACTGGTGCGACTCATCAACGAACAAGAGAAAATCTTTGGGAAAGTAGTTGAGGAGGCATGAGGGAGTCTCTCCGGGGGCCCTACCACTGAAATGGCGCGAGTAGTTTTCGATTCCTTTGCAGAATCCAATCTCGCGGATCATCTCGAGGTCGTAGGAGGTGCGCTCTTTAATCCTCTGTAGCTCGATTAGACGATTCTCCTGCTCAAAAAAAGCGGATCTCTCCTTGAGCTCCTGCTTAATCGAATCGATAGCGGTAAAGCGCACCTCTTTTGGCGTGACGTGGTGAGACCCAGGATAGATGGCGATCTCTTCTAATCGCTCTTTTACCTTTCCCGTTAGCGGATCGATCGAGCTTAGTCGCTCCACCTCATCTCCAAAAAACTCAATGCGATAGGCGAAATCCTCCTCATAAGCAGGCACAATCTCCACGATATCTCCTCGAGAGCGGAAGGTGGCGCGGATAAGGTCTAAATCGCTGCGCTTGTAGTGCATCTGCACGAGGTGCATGAGGAGTTCGTCGCGCCTTGTCTTCTCTCCAACCTTGAGCCTGAGCTGCATCTTGCTGTAGTACTCTGGAAGACCCAACCCGTAGATGCAAGAAACAGAAGAGACGATGATCACATCCTCTCTTTCGAGAAGCGAGCGCGTAGCTGAAAGGCGCATCCGGTCGATCTGATCGTTGATGGCAAAATCCTTCTCGATATAGGTGTCTGTGCGCGCGATGTACGCCTCTGGCTGGTAGTAGTCGTAGTAGGAGACGAAATACTCAACGGCATTATCGGGAAAGAAAGATTTAAACTCTTGATAGAGCTGAGCTGCGAGCGTCTTGTTGTGTGCGAGAATCAGCGCAGGCCTCTGCGCTTTCACAATTACATTGGCCATTGTGAAGGTCTTGCCGGAGCCGGTAATCCCTAAAAGAACCTGAGATTTTTTACCCAGCTTGAGGCCCTGAGAGAGCTTCTCGATCGCTTCCGGCTGGTCTCCTTTCGGAGTGAAATGGGTCTTTAATTGAAACACGGTCTTCAGGGTTTAGAGATGTAGGAAGCGCCTGCCATCCCTGAGATCTGCACAAACATGATCAGCAGAGAGAAGAGAAAGATGCCGATTAAAAGAGGCTTTCCTCCTGGGACTTGGTAGGAGCCCAGAGTCTGCTTACGGTAGCGTCCGATCCAGACCATGCAGACGGGAAGAATTCCAAAGAGTAGAACGGCGCAGATCCCTCCGGCAAAATTGAGAGCTTTGTAAAAGAGATTAGGATAGATGAGGGCCACAAGAAGCGGCGGGCCAAGAGCCAGCGCACAGAGCCAGCCATTTTCTTTCTTCTCGTGGCTGACATTCATTCCATCTGCCAGAAAGTGGACCAGACCTAAAGCTTGAGCCAGGAAGGAGGTCAAAATCGCAAAGAAGCCCAGCGTTTGCGCAAACGTTGAAACCCAGGAGATCCCCAAGATACTCGTCACCACCTGAGACGCTTCCTTATCCATTTTATAACTTTGAGCAATACCGGAGGGGCCATCCACAGGGACGATTCCGAGAACGATCAGCTCCCAAATGAGATAGACGACTAAGGCGAAAAGACTTCCGCCTAAAATCGTGAGCCGCACGCGTTTTAGATCCCCTTTCATATAAGCCGTCAGGCTTGGAATCATGTTATGAAAACCGAAAGAGATGATCAAAATTGGCAGCGAAAATAGCGCATACGAGGGCTCGGTATGCAACAAAAGATCGGCTTTAACAAAGCGCATTCCCAGAACCACTAAGCCGATGTAACTCAAGATTTTACCTACCATCAGCACTCGGTTCCAGAGATCTACCGGGCGCGTCCCCTGGTAGACAACGAAGCCGAAAAGCAGAACGAAGAAGAGGCTGCAAGCCCAAGCGGGAAAATTCCAGCTCATAAACTTCTGGAAGAAGGTCGCCGAGAGGCCTCCGCTTCCCGAAATGTAAGCTACAAGCAGCGCATAAAATAGGAAGAGGTAGAGCACCCAGCTAAGTGCTTTTCCAATCCGACCAAGCGAGTGGCCAAACATGGAAACGAGATTTACCTGCGTCTTGAACCAGCCATTTACCTCGACGAGAAGCAGTCCCGTTAAGGTCATGAAGGCCCAGGCCGCTATGAACATCAAGAAAGAAGGGAAAAATCCTGCTAGTCCAGTGAGAATAGGAAGCCCAAGCATCCCAGCTCCGATACAGCTACCTCCAATGAGGAGCGTTCCTCCGAGAATACTGCCTGGCTTTTCACTCATACACTCTGCCTTGCTTGCATCTTTTCAACGGTTCGAATCTCTTGACCCAATCTTCCGAGCTCATATCCATCGTAGTCGACAAATTTAAAAAAGCGCTCGAATTGCGGAAAGACTGTAGTCACCTGCTTAGCCAGCTCTTGTGCGATATAGCGGTAGGTCGAGTGGCCCGCTGGAGAAGAGCGCAGCTCGCAAAGCCACTGCAGAGAGCGCAGGTTCACATGGAAGTACCAGTGGATGTTATAGGCCATAGGAACCACATACTGGGCCTCCTCTGGAAGTTCTGCAGCGATCTTTTCATAAACTTTTTTTGCACGATCAAGCGCCGCACAGTACTCCTTCTCCATCTCTGTGCCTCTGATCTCTTGCGGCACGAAGTAGCCAAAGTCGCACGAGAGAAGCTGTCTCTCTTGAGTGAGAATGCGATGCCTATGGAGATCTCTGTAAACTCCGAAATCGGCAACAATCTCAAAGGTGAAAGTCGCATGCTCTAGAGCTCGTGGAGATTTATGCCTTCTATTCTCCCTGAAAGAGCAGCCCGCGTCTAGAATGCGCCCTAGCTCTTCTTCCGAAAGCGTGTTGCAAAGCTCTTGTAGTTCAAGAAGCCCAGCCGATGAGCTGCCAAATAGAAGAGCAGCGGCAACTTTTTGAGGGCTCTCTGGATCGTAGCTCATCAGGCGCACGCCCGCAGCAGACATCTTGCCAGCGGGTTGAGCGTGTGTAGCAGCCAGAGCTTTAAGCTCTGTCTGCATCCTCTCGTTAAACTGGGCAAAACTCTTGTAGTGCTTATGTGTTGCATCTCCGCGTCTTACAAAGGAGGGAAGGACTTTTGTGAGCTCGGAGTAGGTCTTTTTGCCAATATCCTGCATCTCAGCCAAACTGTTGCAGTTGAGCTTCTGAATCAATCCTTCGAAGAAGCGGCCATTGCCAAACACTCCCATGTTGGTGAGCGCGCTTGCTGGCAGAAGTCCACGTAGACAGTCGAGCACTTTTGCTCGGAGGGCTGCTGTATAAGCAACTTTTGAAACGTCTAGCTCTTTTGGGAAGCGCTTCTCCATCACCTCTGTAAGCTGAGGAATCAGGCGCGAATAGGTGTCAAAAAGGTTGTTACACATGTCGAGATAGACATCTCGATAAGCGGAGGTCATGAGAACCGGTTCGCGGTAGAAGAGATAGTCGCCATTTAGCTTCTGATCGAAGTAGATATAGCGTGTAGATTTCTCAAGAGGAGAGCCCCCAATTCTGCAATCTTCGATGATCTTCGCCGCCAGCATAGAAACGTTTTCAATCGCAAGGTGTGCTCCGCCGAGCTCTCCAATCGAGTCGTCTCCATAGCCGTCTAGAATTCTGTCGTAGAAATTTTGAGCCTTTTTGATCGCTACAATCTGATCTTCGACCTCTCTCTCTTCATCATCATGGGACACTGCCGTACCTGCGATGGTTGCAAATGCCGTCTCTTCGCTTAGAATAAATTCTTTTAATAAGAGCGAACGAAGGCCTAAGCTCGAGCGCGAATAGCGAGAGAAGAGAGCGCCCTTGATTACTTCAGGAAGATTGCGAAGTACGAAGACGTTGCTCTTCGTGCTCGTCACATAGCGATTTAAAATTTTCAGCTGACTCTCTGTGAACTCTTCATAGTCTTCAATCACGATCATCTCTCCATTTACGGTTCCGAAGAAGAATCTCAGAGTGGCAGATTCTTTTCACCCAATCAAGCGATTTTTCGCTAAAAAATTATTTCTGTGCTAGCATGACCGACTTATGAAAAGACCAAGACGCAATCGCAGAAGCCATGCTATCCGCTCAATGGTGCAAGAGACGACGCTCTCTCCTGCAGACCTCGTCGCACCTCTATTCGTCGTGCCCGGACATAAGCGCAAAGAAGAGCTCGAGAAGCTTCCCCACGTCTTCCGCTACTCTATCGATCAGCTCCTCATCGAAGCTGAGGCTCTCCACAAGAAGGGGCTCCCCGCTATCGCTCTCTTTCCAGTGATCTCTTCAGAAGAGAAGGATCTTTTAGGAAGCGAGGCTCTAAGAGAAGAGGGGATCATTCCCCAAGCGATTAAGGCTATCAAAAAAGAGATCCCCTCGCTCTGCGTGATCACAGATATCGCATTGGATCCGTTTACTTCTCATGGACACGATGGCATCGTAGGCGAGAATAGAGAGGTAGACAACGACCGCACCGTCGAAATTCTTGCGCAGATGGCACTACTGCACGGCTCATGCGGAGCGGACTTCGTTGCGCCAAGCGATATGATGGATGGACGAGTGAGAGCAATTCGACAGAGGCTGGATGCACACGCAAAGCATGAGGTTGGCATCCTCGCTTACACTGCAAAATTTGCCTCATCTCTCTATGGCCCATTCCGAGATACACTAGGATCAAAGCTGAGCTTTGGAGACAAGCGCGGCTATCAGATGAATCCTGCGAATGTAAGAGAAGCGCTTCTCGAGGCGACCCTCGATGCAGAAGAGGGAGCCGACATTTTAATGGTCAAACCAGGCCTCTTTTATCTAGATATCATCGCCAAAATCCGCGAAACCCTCCATCTTCCCATCTGCGCCTACCATGTGAGCGGAGAGTATGCCATGGTGATCGCTGCCCATGAAAAGGGCTACCTCGACGCAAAGGCGACCTTTCTAGAAGGCCTCCTATGCATGAAGCGGGCAGGAGCCGACTTTATCCTCTCCTATGCAGCCCCCCTCCTCCTCGACGACCTCTAATCAATTTATTGCGCCCATTGATCCTCCTCTTTACAATCCTCGACATGTCCAGAGAGATCAACTCCATTTTAATCGTTAAAATTGGCGCAATTGGCGATGTCGTGATGTCGCTTCCCATGCTCTCCCTTCTTAGACAAAAACACCCCAATGCTCATATCACCTGGCTCTGCGGAAAGAGTGCAGCGCCTCTTGTTGAAGCGGCTGCATTAACAGATGAGATGTTATTAATTGATGAGACTCAGTTATTTCAACGAGGAGCAGGAAGGCGCATCCTTGCTCTTATTGCTATCTGGCGAGTCTTGTTTTTTAGGCGTTTTGATCTAGTCATCACAGCGCACCCCGACCCGCGCTACCAGCTCATCTCTCTATTTTGCAGAAAAAAACTTCACCGGTTTTTTAATCGAAGACAAAAGAGGTCTTTTCCTCTTTTCGGAAGATACCATCTATATGAATACAATCGCTTGGCAGATCCAACGGAAGGCCCTCTCTCTCCTTCTCCCTCTTTTCCCAAGCTCCATCTAGAGACCACTCCTTTTCTAGAGGGATTTCTCGCCTCTCTTCCTTCTCGTCCCATTGTTGTAGTTGCGCCAGGCGGTGCAAAGAACGCCCTTTCGGACAACCCCCTGCGTCGCTGGCCTGCTTCGCACTATGCGGATCTTTTGAAGCAGCTCTCTTCTCTACCTGTAAATCTCATTGTAACGGGAGCAGAATCGGATCACTGGATCGAGCCCCTACTCTCTGAGATCACTTACCATAATTTAATAGGAAAGCTCTCTCTTTTAGAACTGGTCATGCTGTTGAAAAAAACCAAATTGTTTATCACGCACGACAGCGGGCCTCTACACCTTTCTAAATTAGCAGAATGCCCCACAATCGCTCTTTTCGGGCCAACAAACCCTAGCGAGAAGGTATCTCCCTCTGAAAACATTCATGTTTTTTGGGAGAGAATGCCCTGCGCTCCCTGCTATGATGGAAAGAAGTATGCGCAGTGCACCCAAAATAGTTGCATGCGCAACATTTCCCCTGCAGCCGTAGCAAAAAAAGCCTCCGAGCTCCTCTTCCCTCACAAGCTTTAAAGAAAAAAAGAGTAACAGGATAAAGAGGATCGCTTCGCGGCAGGATATGCAGGATAAAAGAGAAGATTTTACGCATCATCTCTTCCTATCCTACTTATCTTGCCGCCGGATTTTGCGGCGATCCTACCTATCCTGTAACTCTTACTGTTCAGCTATGCTAGCTGAAGATGGTGAGTTTCGGAATGGGAGAGATGAATTTGCCGCCTCTTTTCAGGAAGTCGACCTCTCTCTCCAAGAATTCACTCATGAAGTGGTAGGGAAAAGCGAGTAGATAGTCGGGATTCATCGCTCTTGCTTCATCTTCTGAAATAATGGGTATTCTCGTAACTGTCTGTCTTCCCCATTTAATCGGATTGCGATCTGCGACAAATGGCACTAGATCAGGGCCAATTCCATAATAAGCGAGAATCGTGTTCCCCTTTGTAGAGGCGCCATATCCGATGACTTTTTTTCCTAACTTCTTCTGTTCTTTAAGAAAAGCGATCATCTCCTGCTTATTTCTCTCTACTCTCGACGCAAAAGCATAATAGACAGACGAGCTTGTGAGATCGGAGTTCTGCTCTTTTTGACGCATCTCTCTTACCGCAGCTGTCTCTTGGGCTTTGCCCTTGTGGCGGATGTAGAGCCTAAAGCTCCCTCCGTTTACGCCGTTTAGTTCGACATCCTCTACTTCCATCCCGACTTTCGAAAGAATGTACTCGATCGATGTCAGAGAGTAGTATTCAAGGTGCTCAGCGCAGATCGTATCAAATGAGTTGAGTTCCAGCATCGTTGGGAGGTAGCTCAGCTCGATAACCCAGATGCCATTTTCGTCTAGAACATCGCGCACATCTCTTGCAAAGGCCACTGGATCTTCAAGATCGTAGAACATCGCAATACTCGTCACGATTTTCGCCTTTCTATCTCCTAATTGGGCTTTGTATGCAGCAGCGCTGAAGTAGGTGTTAATATGTAGATTGCAGTTTTTCGGCTTAATATTTTTTGCTGGGTCGATTCCCACTCTAAATAAATTTTCAGGATAGAAGCTGAGAAGGGTGCCATCGTTTGAAGCGATATCCAGAACGATATCTCCAGCGTTCAGAGGAAGTCTGCTTCGCTTTGTGACCTCATCAACGATCGACTTAAGAGCCGTCTTCATCGACTGGTTAACGCCGGACATGTACCAGTACTCGCTATACATCTCGTCTGGATCGACTGTATGTCTAAGCTGAACGAGGCCCGACTTCTCGTTTAAAGCGAGAACTACGGGGTGCTCTTCGGGAGCTGGATCTGATGGACGAGGGAAACAAGATATAGGAAGATTCCCAAGGTCAAAAACGTCAACGATAGACCCTTGAGACACCCTGCAGGTTTCTCTCTCTTTCATTTTCATAAACATCTACCTTTTTACTATTTATTTATCGTCGTAGTTATAGCGCTCGTCTTGGATTGTTGAAAAGAGGGTTTTGCCAGTTTCCGCCTGAGCTCCTTGATCGCGCAGCCAGACCGACATTCCGTAGCCGATATAGTTGCGGCTGCTCTGTCTCAAGAACATGTCGAAAGGAATGGTAAATGCAAACCCCTTGTCGTGATACTTCTTACCGTTGACAATATCCTTTGCGCTCGTATAGGTGTACCAGAGCGAGAAGCGGAGTCCGCTGCGGTAGTAGCGCGTCACCTCTGTACGAACGCCCAAGTCTTTTGCAAGAAACTGCCCAGCAGTTACTTGTAATTCGAGATTAAGCGGTTTGTAGTCGTAAAAGAGATTCGCGAAATACTGAGTTCCAACAAAGGGAACGTAGGTCACCTGATTGTGTTTGTTTAATTTTCGTATCTTGCGAGTAAAGGTAACCCCTTTATAATGGCGCTTCATCACTGTGGCCGCTTCAAATCCGATGGCAAAACGCGACTTTACTGGATAGTAGAGAAACTCGGTTGAAAGCCCTCCATAAGCAGCTTCAAAATACCCTCCCGCGACTCGATAGAACCAGCCGCTTCCTAAGTTCCACGCCTTCTGCAAGAAGGCTTTTTCCATGGCAACCGTATTTGTTTGGAAGTAGCGGATCGAATCGGTCCGCACATTGATCAGATGAGAGGGGTTGAGAATATCTTGGTGGTGAAGATTTGCGATGCTCGACTTGATGTTATAGCTGAAGAGAAACTTGTAGTAGAGCTGATCGAAGATATATCCATCCGGCGAGGCAACCAGGCCAAGGGCGTATTTAAACTTTCCCTGCGAACTTCCAAAAAAAGTGAGGAGTCGAGGCCGGAATGTGAAGGCCCAGATGTGCTTCCTTCTCTGGAAGATAAGCGCTGCGTCATACTCATCGGGCGCTCTTGGCGCTTCTCTCATAGGGGCAAGCGTTTCGAGCTCGAATTTTCCAATGATGCCCTGATGGTAGCGAACCAGATCCTCTCTCCTGTATGAGTAGGACTGGCATGGAAGAGCATCTGCTTCTACAACCACTACCACCTTTTCGATGTCAGATGGAGTAAGCGCGGCGAGCAGATGTTCGACCCGATCTCTTACGATGCTCTCTTCTCGATAGCGGTTGTTCACCACTTTGAGCCAGAGAAGCTTCTTTTTATCTGGTGTGTACATTAGATAAACGGTGAAGAGATCAAGCCCTTGATCCGCAAATGCATAAGCAAGCTCTTGTGCAAGCTCCTGCTCGCTCCTGTTTGCTCCGATAGGCTCCATGTCGATAGGGGAGGCGTAACTCAGCGGATCCTTTATTTTTGGCAAGAGCCCTTTTGAGGAGCCGAGCGGGTAGCGGATAGATGCCGATGCAGATACATCCCTTCCGCGGATAGAGCTTACAGATAGCTGAAGGGTATCCCAAGCAAGACATGCGATCCCCACGTTTATGCGAGATGAGACTCTTCTTCCTTGCGGATGCTCATGAACGTGCTTCTTGTAGTTGATCGCGTCATACTCAGCAATCAGCGTAAGATTTTTAAGAAAGGGGAGAGAGGTCTGTCTAAATGGAGTCCAAGCCGCGCCGCCAAAGAGCCCCTTAATACGGCCATGTCCCCAGCCGAGGGTCGTTTCAAAGTTGGCTTCATACCACGATTTGGTGACGACCACATACTTCGCATTAAACCGCTTTGTGCCCACAAAGTCTTCAGCTCCGATCGCGATCGAAGGAAGAATCGGAAATCCATCCTCAGGGAGGAGAAGAGCGATTTTAAAATTTCCAATGCGCTCCGCCTCATCTCCAAACCCCATCTTTCCAAAGAGCTTATCCTCCATCCCCTTAAATACCCGGTAGTTTCCCGAGATCTCGATGTGATCGAATACTTGGAAGTTGATCGCGTAATTGTTGTAGGGGGGAACGTATGCCGCCCCAAGCGCTGCGGTTCCCGCCTTCGCCATGCGGGCAGAGGGCATCGATAGATAGCCGCCTACAAGAGAGTTGTTGTAGATCAGCGGAAGGTCGTCGTGGATGTTGCGGTTCAACCTCTCCACGATCTCCAGATCGTGAAATAGCGATGAGCCCTCTTGAAGAGCCTCCGCATTGAAAGGAGCTACGAGAGCAGAAAGAAATAGGCCAGAGTATAGATGTCTGCTCATGGAATTCATAGACGCGCTGCAAAATCATAGCAAACAGCCGATAAACAATGAAGCACTCTCGCTCAAGCCGGGCCTTCAGCCCGGCCCTCTCGAGGAAGCGCTCTTCCGTTATTTCTTTCGATTTTGTAGAATCGCAGGACATGAAACAGATTAATCTTGCAATTGAAGATATTAGAAGAGCCGGAAACCAGCATCGGATCTGGCTCAGCCTCGGCCTGCTGGAAGTGAAGCAGCGTTACAGGCGCTCCGTTCTCGGGCCCTGGTGGATCAGCATCAGCATGCTGATCTTCATCGCTGCGATGGGAAAGATCTTCAGCACAATTTTCGCACAGAACATCGCAGACTACGTTCCTTTTTTCACTGCGGGATTTCTTCTCTGGTCTTTTATTACTGGCAGCATTGCTGAATCGACAGAATTGTTTAGAGCGAATGCGAGCTTTATTAAGCAGATCAAACTTCCTTACAATCTTTATGTATTAAAGTTTCTCACAAGAAACCTGATCTTTTTTGCGCACAATTTTGTGGTCTACCTTCTTGTGCTCTGGTTTTTTAAATTAAATCCGGGCTTGAATGTTCTGATGGCAATTCCAGGCCTTCTACTCCTCACCATTAATCTCTACTGGATCTGCCTCGTTGTCGCACTGATCAGCACCCGCTTTCGAGACATGGTTCCGATCATCAACAGCTGTCTTCAGATCCTCTTTTTCGTAACTCCCATCTCTTGGATGCCAAAACTGCTCGGAGAGAATTCCATAGTTGTAAAGCTCAACCCGTTCGTCTACTTTTTGGACCTGGTTAGACAGCCTCTACTCGGCAGCCTCCCTACGCCAACTACTTGGATTGTTGCCTCCTGCTTTGCGCTTGTTGGCTCTTGGATTAGCTTAAATATTTTTAGCCGCGCAAGAGCGCGCATACCCTTTTGGATCGATTGAAGAAAAATCCATCAAAAACTTGTAATTTGCGGATAGGTTCATGGCAAGCATCATCTTAGATGAAGTCTCTCTCTCCTACCCTGTATATGGAACGCGCTCTCGGTCTCTTAAGACCTCCGTTCTCAACATGGCAACTGGCGGGCGCTTAAACAAGGATGAGCCTACCGTAAAAGTCGAAGCTCTCAAGAACATCAATTTAAAACTTGAAGTTGGCGACCGAGTCGGCCTTATTGGGCATAATGGCGCGGGCAAAACCACTCTTCTTAAAGTTCTCGCCCAGATCTACGAGCCCTCTTCGGGCAAAATCAAGATCTCAGGCCAGACCAACTGCCTATTCGACATCATGACAGGCATCGATCTAGCCCTCACAGGCTATGAAAACATTATGCTGCGCGGCCTGATTCTCGGCCTCTCAAGACGTGAGGTTGAGAAGGCGGTGCCTGAAATCGAAGAGTTTGCAGAGCTGGGCGAATTCATCAAGATGCCCCTTAAGAGCTACTCTTCAGGCATGATGATTAGACTCGCCTTTGGCATTATCACCAGCATCCACTCTCAAATCCTGCTGATCGATGAGGTCGTGAACGTCGGGGACGCGAACTTCATGAAAAAGGCTAAATCCCGCATGGCAAATCTAGTCCACCGCTCCGATCTCATGGTCCTCTCTACACATGACCACAACATCATGAAAGAATTTTGCAATAAAGCCGTCTGGCTTGAAAAGGGCGAGATCCGGGCCTTTGGAGAGATCGATGAGGTCTTCGCCCAGATGCGCTCTGTCTAACTCGAACTCTTTTCCTGCATTGAAGATAATTGGACGCCTTCCTATACTCCCTTCTACCGGAGGAGTGGAGTCTTCAAAAATTGAAAGTTTTAGGCGCCTTTAAAAATTTAATTCTGGTGCTTTTAACAGTTTGACTCCCTATTCGCTTATGCAAACTTGTCACTTTCAGCCAGGTGTAGGAACAGAGATGAGCTATTTAAAAGACTTTCAGACCCAGATCGCGAATCACGACTATCCAGCCCTTCTTAGACTTTGGGAAGAGTATTGCGCCTCAGACGAGGTAGATCCCGATGAGTATAAGCAGATACTCGCCTCTATCAAAGCTTCGGACATGGCGGAGGCCTTCGGAAGGCACGTCGACCGCGGCATCCCACTCTGGAAGACACTCCCACAGTCGAAAGACTCCCACGAAGTGATTAAGCTCATCATCGACCTTCAGACGACAAACACCCCTCAATTTGCAGAGATCGCTCTCGACTATCTCAAACAGCAGTATGGAAGCGATAAAGATTTCGTAGAGAAGATGCGACTCATTGGCATGAGAAACAAAGAGAAGTTCCAAGGGGCGATCAGCAACTTTGAACTACTAACTCACATGCTCAAGGGAAACTTCGTATTCCACACAGGCGGCTGGGGAATCGGGGAGATCCTCGATGTCTCCCTTATCCGCGAACAGCTCAGCCTCGAGTTCGACTACGCTCCTGGCGTGAAAGAGATGTCTTTCGAGACAGCATTTAGAATGCTGATCCCCGTTCCTGAAAACCACTTCCTCGCACTCCGCTTCGGGAAGCCGGACACACTCGAGCAGATGGCTAAAGAGAAGCCTCTTGAAGTGATCCACATGCTGCTTAGAGACCTGGGCGATAAGACGGCTGCAGAGATCAAAGATGAGCTGGCAGACCTGGTCATCCCCGCTGCCGAATGGCAGAAGTGGTGGCAGAATGCGCGCTCCAAGATCAAAAAAGATACGATGATCGAATCTCCCGAGGACCTAGGCTCTCCCTTCCGCTTGAGAAGAGCTGAAGTTTCTCACGAAGAGCGCCTTCAGAAAGCTCTCGAGAACAAACCCGACGCATCGACCCTCATCCAGATGGTCTACTCCTTCATCAAAGACTTTCCAGAAACTCTTAAAAATGCCGAGTTCAAAGCGCAGCTCTTAAGCAAGATGAAAGAGATGCTCTCTTTCCCAGAGATCACTAGCGCACAAGAGCTTCAAATCCACTTCTTCTTGCAAGATCTTGGTGGCGAAAAGGAGTACGCTCCTGTTGCAGAACTCATCAAGCGCATCAAGAATTTTGAAGAGCTCTTCTCGCAGATCGATCTTCAGACATTTAAAAAACGCGCTCTGGCGGAGATCCGCAAGAACCGTGCCGACTGGAAAGAGATCTTCACAAGCCTATTCTTCCTCGTCGAATACAGCCCGCTTAGAGATTACATCCTGAGTGAACTCTTAGGCGCTGGTGCAAAACCAGAGGTGCTCAAGGCGCTCCAAGATCTGTACACTTATCCAGCCAGACACCCTGAAGCCTTCCTCTGGTACTTCCAGAAGGTGATCGTTCAGCCCGAACTTCCCTTCGGAGACCAAGAGGGAAAGAATCAGTTCTTCGAATCCTTCCTCGTACTGCTTAGCCAGCTCGAACATAAAGAGCAGGGAAGGGAGCTGATCAAGAAGATGCACGCGCTCCTCTCTGGCGGTCGTTTTGCAATTGTCAGACAGATCATGCAAGGAGCCTCTCAAGAGACTTGCAAAGAGTTTCTTCTCCTCGCAACCAAGTGCCACTCGTTAAGCGATCACGATATCAAGATCCTCCACTCGCTAGCCGAAGTTGTCCACCCGACCCTTGCAAAAGGGCGCCGCAAGAGCGAAGCTCCTTCAACCGAGGGACAGACACTCTGGACAACCCAGGATGGATACGAGAAGCTACAGAAGCGCATCCAACAGATCGCAACTGTTGAAACCGTCCAGAATGCGAAAGAGATCGAAATCGCAAGAGCTCACGGGGATCTCCGCGAGAACGCTGAATTTAAAGCTGCCCTTGAAAAGAGAGACCGCCTCCAGTCTGAGCTGAAACTCCTCTCCGATCAGATGAACCACACACGCGTTCTCACAGTCCAGGATATCTCTGTAGATGAGGTTGGTGTTGGAACGGTGATCGAGTGCACAACCAAGAAAGGGAAGGTTACCTACACCCTTCTCGGCCCTTGGGATGCGGATCCAGAACGCAACATCCTCTCCTTCCAGTCTAAACTCGCTCAGGCAATGGCAGGGCTGACTGTTGGCAAGAAGTTTGAATTCCAAGGCGAAGAGTATACGATTGCAAGCATTAAGAGCTTTTTAAAATAGCTCTACAGGTGTTATACCAAAATCAGCTCTTGGTATATACCAGTCCTAGCGCAGGGAGAAGAGATATGGAACTTGTCATCGCGAGCAGCAACGTGCATAAAATTCGCGAGTGCCGTTCCATTTTAAAGCAGCTCCGCTTTCTAGATCTCCTCTCCCTGCTCGACTTTCCTAACTATCAGCCCCCCGAAGAGACGGGCAAGACGTTCGAAGAGAACGCACGCCTAAAAGCCCTCCATGCGGCTCAGGCACTCGACAAGTGGGTGATCGCTGATGATTCGGGCCTCGTCGTCCCCGCCCTCAAAGGAGAGCCTGGAGTCCGCTCCGCTCGCTTCGCAGGAGAGGGGGCAACCGACAAAGACAACCGCAAAAAACTTCTCGAGATGATGCGCCCCCTCACAGAATCTGAGAGAACCGCCTACTTCGAATGCTGGATCGTGCTCGCCTCGCCTCAAGGAGTCGTGCGCGCTGTTAGCGGCCTCTGCGAAGGCTCTATCATCACAGAAGAGAAGGGAAATCACGGCTTCGGCTACGATCCCCTCTTCCTCAAGTATGAGTATAGTAAAACATTCGCCGAGATCGATGAAGAGACCAAAAACCGCATCTCCCACAGACGCAAGGCCCTCGACAAGATCCTCCCCACGCTAGAATCCATCTCCTTTGCCACCGCAACATAAGCATGGACTACCTTCTAGACGGCTACAATCTGCTGTTTAGAGAGGTGAAAAATCCCCGACCCCTTCAGCGCACCCGCGAGCGCATTCTCAAAGCTCTAGATGAGGAGATCGCTGAAGCCGGCCTCCATGTCACCGTCATCTTCGACGGTTCGGAGAAGCGCGCCGTTGGCATCAGCAGCTACAAGCTCGAAGCTGTCGAAGTCGTCTTCACATCAGAGGGCCTCAGCGCGGACGACTATATCCTCGAAATGCTCAGCTCCGCTAAAAACCCGAAGCAGAAGAGCGTCATTACCGGCGATAGAGACCTCATCCGCAAAGCGAAAAGGTATGGCGCCGAGACGCTGGACATCAGCGACTTCTTCGCCCTCATTCTCAAAAAGAAGAAGAAAAAGAGAGCTCCCTCCTCCGCCCTCTCCTTTAAAGACACGGACGCTAACATCGCCCGTCTCCTCGCCATCTTCGAAGAAAACCTAAAAAACTGATGTTTCTTTAAGGAGAGATCGCCAGGTCGATCTCGAGAAAAGCGGCGACAAGTCGCACGCACTCCAAAAAAGAGTCGTATTATTCTGCTCCACTACGCTAGATCAAAGAATTTCGAATAAATTTTTTAGTTTAGCCTTTGGAGTTGATTATTCTTTAAAGAATAAAAGCTGTATAATGGCTGGTTATTATTAAAAGGTTATCTATGGCACCAGGAATAACACAGGGCGTAGGGCGCTATTTCTCCATTCAAGTAGATCAGGGGACGAGAGAGGTCGTAATTGAGAGGCAGGCGGAGAAGACGCAGTCTGCGCTTGTTTTTGTAAGGACGCTCTCACAGTCCCTATACTACTCCATTTCAAGCCCTGAAAGAGACGTGCGGCAGATCGCGGCTTCCATTATCTCGGGCTATGAGGCAAAGATAGGCATCTTATTGCAGATATGGAACTGCCTACTGAGATGCTTGGGGTTCACCCCGGAGATCGATAAGCTGCAAAGCTTATTAACAGCTCAAATTCAACCAGCCGTGATTAACTATAGCTCCTATCCCCGCGATTTTTTCGTTCCTTTCTTGGAGAAGACGATTAACGCCTTTGATGTGCTGCCGGGCAATATAGATCTGCAATTTTTTCCCCAAGCTAGAACTAACGAAGAGCGTGCATCGCGGCTTCGAGCCTTCTCTTTTGACCGGCTACTCGAGCTTGGAAATGCCCTTCATCAAGCGCACAACTCAAAATTCGATCTTATCGTATCTCAAACTTTAGATAAGTATAGGCAAGACCCGCATGCATATTGGGACGTTCCCATATCCAAGGAAGTCAAGGAAGTGAGTGCAAAAGATGCAGCTGGCAAGCAACTCAAGCCCATCGCTAGATGCTTAAATCTTTTCTTTTTTCATGCTGCCGATAGGGCGATGAAAGAGGGCAGCCCATCCCAGGCTGCTCGCTGCTTGTCTCGGCTCTTCTTCTCTCCTGTCACAGAATACTACCCCGACTTTTCTTACGCTTTAGTATCTGGATCGCGCTTCGGGAATTTAGAAATGGCTATCTTCAGAGGATGCCTATCGAGAGGGGAGCTCATGAGCACATGGCAATTGGCACAGCAGCACCGTCGCCTCTGGGGAACAGCCTACTCGCCTTTGGGTGAGTTAAATGAAATAAAGAATCGAGTTAAAGACGGGCTACTCAATAAACCCGTTCTTACAGAAGAGGAGTTTCAACTCTCTCTCTCCATGATGCTTCCCTATGACCACGACTCGTTTTTATACAGATTCATCGAAGCTCGCATCGCGTGCGGCGCCGCAGACCATGCATCGAGAGCCATACTTTCAACTGCTCCTGGCATACTATCTAGCCCGAAGCTCATGTATTTGGCTCAAACACTGTTTCTAAAAGGAAACTACGCACACGCGGCGCGAGCTCTCGCCCATGTTGATGTCGTGGCACCCGAGCATCTTGATCAGTTCCTACTTCGAATAGAGGCTTATATAGGTGCCTGTCTCGTCCTAAAAGAAAGCGAGGCCGCCTCGAAGCTTTTTCTCTCTCTTACTGAAACGGTATGGTTCCGAAACGATCCCAACATATCATTTTACGTTAAGTATCTCCGTTTCCGCGAGGCAGGACTTGTGGGAAAAGCTCGAGAAGCTGCAAATAGAATTGCAGAAACTCTCTTCGCCTACTTTCTTCGATCCTCAGATCTGCCAGAAGCTGCCTCTTTCTTTGGCGCGCTCAAGGTAATGGCTGTCTCCATAATATCAGAAGATGGCCGCGCAGCAATGGGCAAGCTTCGCGACAAAATGGCAGAGGCCGCAGCTCCGTTATTTTTACAACTAATTGATAAGCATCATTATAAAATAGCGCTCAACTTCCTTTTTCCGCTCGATCAAACCCCACCCGAATTAAAACAACTGCTCTGCATGAAGAGCAGCGAAGCGGCCAAAAATCAAGAGCTTTCAGATGCGCTTCGAAAGGAAGCTGCAGAAGTTTGCGGTAAACTAGAAGGTTATAAAGTCGACCCATTGCCCGTTGAGATCGAAACAGGCTATGAGGAGAGAAAAGCAGAACCGGATGTTGCTCGTCTTGTAACTCTTTACTAAGCTTCCGCATCTTCGAAGAAACTTAAAAAACTCTTAACTCTTCTTTTTGTGTCATAAAGAAAATAACAGGATCCGCTTCGCTTGCAGGATCGCCCCTTCGGTGCGGCAGGATTTTCGGAATTTCTTCTATCCTGCCGTCGCGTTTAGCGACGATCCTGCTAGCGAAGCGGATCCTGTTTTTTACTCTTGAAGACTAGGGATCTCGCTATGCGCTCGATCAAAGAATTTCGAATAAATTTTTTAGGCTGCTGAGGCTAAGGTTGGATAGGCTCTCGAGGCGGGCCTCTGGGAAGGCTTTTTTTAGCTCGGCGATTAGAAACACGAGTTTGGTCTTTTCGCCTTGCATGACGATCTCGACGCTTCCATCTGGTAGGTTCTTCGCATATCCCGTGATATCCAGCTTGTCAGCGTGACGCTTTGCTGTTGCGCGGAAGCCGACGCCCTGGACTCTTCCTGCAAAGATGGCGCGGGATCCTGTGCTCATCTGAAGAATCTTAAGATAAACTGTTCTGCGATCTGGAGAACAAAAAAGCCGAGGAGGGGGCTTAGGTCGAGTGCGCCGCCAATCGGGGGGATGATGCGGCGGAAGGCGTTGAGGTAGGGGTCTGTTAACTTTTTAATAAAGAGCATGATCGGGTGCCCGGCAAAAGCGGGAAACCAGGAGCCCACCACTCTGACGAAGATCAGCGCTGTGTAGACGAAGAAGAGGATGTGAATAAGATAAGCTAACATTGCCCTTAATCCTACTATAATGACTGTTTTTAGAAATTAATAAAGATTTCTTAACAAGAATTTCTTGGATTTGAGGAGCATAAGATGTAAACTCTCTTACCATGGAAGTTACAAGTGTTTTCCCCGATGGAGATGAGGTTCTATACGCCACTCTCCATCTGCATAAAAAGAAGCTCGAGATTAAAGCAGTTGGAACTCTTGTTGAGACTCTAGCGCCCTCTACAAAGGTCGTTTCGGGGCTCGACTGCGACGAGATCATTCTGCGTAGACTCACATTGAAATTGAGAAGCCGCCATGCGATTCGAAGAGTTCTTCCCTTCCAGGCGGAGGCGGCGCTTCCCTACGCTCCTGAAGAGACAGTCGTCCTTCCCTTTTTTAGCAAAAGAGAGGGCGGAGAGACAGGCGTCTCTCTCCTAGCCACCACAAAAACACTATTAAACGATCACCTCGCACGGATGAGATCTCTGCGCTTAGATCCCGATCAGATCTCTTGCGCTCCATCTGCGATCTGCTCTTTCGCCTCACACTTTTTTCCCGACGAGAGAGAGCTCTTTTTTCTGCATATCGGTCAGGAGAAGAGCTTCTGCGGCCTCATCTTGGATGGCAAATTGGAGCAGATCTACGCCTTCTCGCTGGGATCTCAAAACTTCTCCGAACTCCTCATGCAAAAAGAGCTGGACCGCGCGCTCACCTTCTTAAAAAAGAGGGCGGCCTCTTCTCCGACTAAACTTCTGTTAACTGGTCGGGAGCTCTCAGGAACCTATCCGAATAAAATTCCCTATGAGATTTCGGAAGATTTTGAGACAAATCTCCTAAATTTTTCCGAAGACAGTATTGGAGAAACTACAGCCGAGGAAAAATTTAGGAGATTTGGCCAAAATGGCCGAAATATAGACGGGAATTTTATTCGGATAGGTTCAAGCTTTAACTTGAAGAGTCACATCGAGATGGATCTCGGCCTCTCCCTCCTTGAAGAGAGCGAGATGGGGGCGTTTGCCATCCCCATCGGACTCGCTCTGGATGGCCTTTCCCGAAAGGCCCCTACCCAATTTCGTCAGGGGGAGTTCACGCCGATTAAGCTTCAAAACAGGCGTACCCAGCTCTCACTATATGCTCTCGCCTCCTCTCTATTTTTGACTCTAGCCCTTATTTTCGGAGGAGAGATCATCTCCTCAAAAAAAGCGAGCGAGCTGAAAGAGAAGCTAGCGGCATTTACTCCTGCAAAAAATGCCTCTTTTGAAACTCTCGAAGAGGGAATCTCACTTTGTGAGGAGGCTCTTGCAAAAGAGAAGGCCCCCTTTCCCCTTGTTTCTACGGCTCCAAAAGTTGCCGACCTGCTCGCCTGGCTAAGCAGCCACCCGCTTTTAGAAAATGAGATCGATCTAAAAGAGGTGCGTTACGATCTTACGAAGTACCCCAAACTGGGCGGTGCGCGCGAGCCCTATCTAGCTAAAGTCGAACTGAAGTTCACCTCCACAACACCTGCTGCTGCAAGGCAGCTGCGCGAAGCTCTCATGAAGGGCGATGGCCTGGTGAATCCAAAACTAGAAGTGACCTGGAACGTGGAGCAGAATCTCTACCGCACCTCCTTCTTTCTTAAGGGGATAAAACGATGAAGCTCCCCTCATTTATCACGAAAGAGCAGCTCCCGTTTCTCGCGCTCATGCTCTCCCCACTGCCTGTGCTCTTCTTTTTGACCCTCTTCTTTTTCAAGATGCAGCAGTTGAATACCCTCACCGAAAGTGTAAGCGTTCTCGAGCAGCGAGCTCTTCAACTCAGCGACCAGAAGAAGAAGGAGGAGCAGCTTCTTGCCAAGCTCAAAAAGGGGGATGCTAACTTTTTAGAAAAGCATCTGGAGAGCCTCTCCTTCTCCTCCCCTTATCCGGCGCGCGGCGGCGGCGAAAATCGCTTTCAATTTCTCGAAGAGAATCCAAAAAATTCTGAACTCCTCGAAGAGGTCGAAGCGAAGGTAAAGCAGCCCGTACTTCTCAATGAAGATGAGCTAAAAAAAGTTTTAAGTTTAATAGAGGGCGTGGCAATCGGCTCTCATCTTCCCCAAGAGCGCTCCCCACAGCTAATTATCCGCAATTTTGAGCTGGTGAAAAAGCTTGACCCGGGACAAGAAGAGGCCTTTGAGGTTACAATGCAGATTCTTAAACGTGAACCGGTTAAAAACCCATGAGAAGTAGACTACTAGTCGTCGTCCTGCTAGTTTTTTTGAGCTCTTGTGCGCAGAAAACTCAAGAAGAGAAGTCGAATCCTCTTCTCAGCATTCAGCTCGTCGATCGCCACGGTTTTTCTGAAACAATCAGCGCAAAAGAGAGGCTCTCTCAATATCAGAACGTCGACTTCTTCTCTCCTCAATCATATCAGAAAGTTCTGCGGATCTATGGAAGAGACTCCCAGGGCCGAACTCACTCTCAACTCACCAACTACCATCCCAATGGACAGGTCTCCAACTTCTTAGAAGTTGTCGATGGACGGGCTCATGGAATCTACCGCGAGTGGTATGAGAATGGTCAATTGAAATTGGAAGCGACTGTTATCGAAGGCGTTGCAGATTTAAGCTTCATCGCACAGAGCAGCTGGCTTTTTGAGGGAAAGAGTCAGGTCTGGGACGACCAGGGAAAGTGCCTTGCTGAAATTCAATATAGCAAAGGAGCGCTCGATGGAATCTCCAAGTACTACTACTCATCGGGACAGCTACACAAAGAGATCCCCTACGTACAAGATGAGATCGAAGGGGTGATGAGTGTTTACGCAGCGGATGGAACCCTACGCGAACAGATTCACTATGAGAAGGGATTAAAGCAGGGAGAAGCGATCGGTCTCTGGGGTCCTGAAAAGATTCAATACCGCGAAACTTACGAAAAGGATCTTCTACAAAAAGGAGTCTACTTCGCAGAGGATGGAAAGCAGCTAAGTGAAGTTGTAAATGGGTCTGGCAAGCAGGCTATCTTCCTTCTCTCAGATCTGCGTTCTGTTGTAGAAATTAACAAAGGCGCTCCAAATGGGCTCATCCAGATCTTTCAAGATGGTGGAGTTCTAGAGCGTGAGTACTCGGTAAGAGATGGGAGAAAGACCGGAGAGGAGACAGAATTCTATCCTCAAAATGAGGAGGGGAAAATTGTTCCTCGGCTTCTCGTAACTTGGCACGAGGATACGCTCCACGGTCTTGTGAAGACCTGGTATGAAACTGGTGTCATGGAGAGCCAGCGCGAGCTCAGCGCGAATAAGAAGCAGGGGCTCAGCTTCGCCTGGTATAGAGATGGCTCGCTCATGCTCAATGAGGAGTATGATAATGACAAGTTGATCAAGGGCACCTATTTTAAGAAGGGAGAGAAGCTACCAACCTCTAAGATCGATGATGGAACCGGAACTGCCACACTTTACGACTCGTGGGGCAAGTTTTTGAAAAAGGTTAATTATGAGAAGGGAAAGCCTGTCTTCGATTAAAGCGGAGCAGAGAACGCTTCTGAGAGAGATACGCGCCTCAATAAGTGAAGCGAGGCGCAAAGAGGCGGAAGATGCGCTCTTTTTAAACCTGAAAGATCAACTTCAACACTTCAACTACATTCTCTCCTTTGTCAGTCTTCAAGAAGAGATCCAACTTTCAACTCTAAATTTCCACCTCGCAGCTGAAAAAAAACTTCTTCTGCCGAGAAGAAGCGGCGATAAACTTACCATCCATCGGATAAGCGACCTAACCTCACTCGAATATCGAAAGCCACTTTGGGAACCTTCGCAAAGCAGCAGTGAAATCTCTTTAGATAAAATCGAGTGCATCCTTATTCCTGGTTTAGGCTTTGACAAAAAAATGCAGCGCATTGGTTATGGAAAAGGCTACTACGACCACCTCCTTCACACACTAAATATCCACAACCTAAATCCACTACTCATCGGCGTAGGTTTCAAAGAACAGCTCGTTCCTGAACTTCCAATTGATGCGCACGACATGCCGCTCGACAAGCTTCTCCTCTTCTAAGAAGAGCGCTCGGAGAAGAAATGGACTTTAATGGACGAGCACGGACAGGAAATGGACAAAAAACGGACACGCGCTGAAGAAAGAAAGAGTGGACTTAGCTTCCTTCTCTCTTGCCCGCCTGTCCGTTTCTTGTCCGTGCTCGTCCTTTAATGTCCGTTGCTGTCCATTTTCTCCGGCGGGCCCTCTTCTCCGAGCGCTCTTCTTCTGTTCATAAGTTGGATCAAAACTTGTTCATGAAGCTGTTCACGGATGCAAAATGATCACATCTTCCGACTTATGATCCAGCTCTGAACAAACTATCGACAGGAAATTTTCATAGAGAAGCTGTGCACCCTTATCGACATTTCCACACCGCTAAAATAGGAGTATACCTTAGTATATATAATAGATTAATTAGAGA
This sequence comes from Chlamydiales bacterium, assembly GCA_016185065.1. NCBI lineage: Bacteria > Pseudomonadati > Chlamydiota > Chlamydiia > Chlamydiales > Chlamydiales bacterium. Next base: position 114,053 of record JACPOL010000001.1, on the reverse strand, counting down.
GGCTGTGAGAAGTGTCGACATCTCCCTACACCCCTTCAGAGTTCTTTGATCTCTCTCAATTTGCGCATGCTTCTCTCTTTGAAGAGTGCAACTATCCGTGGGAGGCTCTCATTCATCTTTCAACTTATGTGAAGATCAACACTTCTGGAAAAATCGAGATCGATATTCCTCAGGGTGTCTTTCTTGTTAACCCAGAATCCATCTCAATTGGCCCAGGAACAGTGATCGAACCGGGAGCCTACATCCAGGGGCCTTGCATCATTGGAGCGCGCTGCATCATCCGTCATGGCGCATATTTAAGGGGTGATGTTCTCTTGGGAGATGATTGCATTATCGGGCACGCCACAGAGATCAAACACTCGATTCTTTTAGATGGAGCTGCAGCTCCGCACTTCAACTACATCGGTGATTCTATCTTGGGTGGGAATGTGAATTTAGGCGCGGGTGTCGTCTGTGCGAACTTAAGGCTAGATCACGCTATTGTAAAAGTGGATTGCAATGGAAAAAAGATTGAAACGGGAATGAAGAAGCTGGGAGCGATCATTGGCGATGGAGCTCAAGTGGGTTGTAACTGTGTTCTCAATCCCGGAACACTTTTAGGAAAGTCTTCTCTCTGTTCTCCCTGTCTCAATATTTCTGGATTCGTAAAACCTCACTCTAAAGTAAAACCATTTTACAAAGCGTAACACATGACAGCGCAGATCTTCTCTATTAAAAATCAGACCGAAAAGAGCGCTGCCTCTTTTTTCTACTCGCACAAGGATAAGATCGAACAGGAGATCGCAAGAAGCATCAGCTCATTTGGAGAGAAGAGCAAGCTTAGAGATGCCGTTGAATACTCTCTTACGAGTGGAGGAAAGCGTTTCCGACCCGTTGTTGTTTTTCTGATAGCCGAGGCGCTTAAGCACGAGCTCAACGTCTCTGATGCCGCACTCTCTGTGGAGTTTTTTCATACCGCCTCGCTTATCGCCGACGATCTTCCTTGTATGGATGATGAAGATGAGAGACGGGGGAAGCCTACAGTTCACAAGGTTTTTGGGGAGACGATCGCTCTTCTTTCTAGCTATGCGCTTATCACAGCAGCCTTTGAAAGAATTCATAAAAATGCGGAAGCCATGAAAGAAGCGGGCGCTCCTTTTTCTAATTTTAGCGAACGCGCCTGCATGATCGCCCTCGAAAGCGCCTCTCGCTGTGCGGGAATTCTCGGAGCGACGGGAGGACAATTTTTAGACCTCTTTCCCCCCAACCACTCACTTGATACTGTAAAACAGGTGATCTACAAAAAGAGCGTTACACTCTTTGAAGTTGCGTTTGTTTTTGGATGGGTATTTGGCGGTGGAGATCTCTCTCAGATCGAGATGATCAAAAAGACCTCCTACCACCTCGGAATGGCCTTTCAAATAGCAGACGATATCACCGATATCGAAAGCGATGAGAAGAAGCAGCACGAGATGAATCTAGCTAGGCTCATCGGCAAGGAGCGCGCGCTCTATGTCTTTGAAGAGGAGCTAAATAAATTCCGACAAGCTCTTATCGATTTAAAGCTGAACACCCCCTCTTTTGAAAAGTTGTGCGGGATGCTCTCAAAGCTTGCCACTAACGCCTAAATTAGCTAGTTTGAGTTTTTTCAACTTCCCATATGAGGTGGATCGTGAAAAAATCTCTCCTGTTTCTCCTTCCTTTTCTTTTTCCACATCTAGTAGATGCAGCGGAAAAACCACGCGTTAAACAGGTAGAGTCTCCAAGAAGCCAGCGAAGGGTCGTCTCTAAACCCAAACAGGTAGCAGCAAGACCCCAAGCAGCGAGGAAAGTTCTGGTTGTCGATGCCTCTGATGCTCCCCCCGATCTATCCACTTCTTCTCCTCCAGATACCTCTGCAGACAAGAAAGAAAAGAAGTGCAAAGAGCCGTATGGCATCTATCTCACAGGAGATTTTCTCTACTGGACCGCTTCAGAAGAGGGCCTGACCTGCGCCTCCACAGGCTTCAACACAAATGAATCGGGAACCCGAGAAACTATAGTGAGCTCCGTAAAGAAAGGAGCGGCAAAAAATTTTCACACAAAGTGGTCGCCTGGTTTTCAGATTGGAGCTGGCGGACGTTTTCGTGAAGAGACTTGGGATGTCTATTTAAACTGGACGCGCTTCTACCAGCACAACACGAGATTTGTGCACAAGATGCCTCAAGAACTGCACACTCCCCTCAATCCAAATATGTCTCCCACACCGCTGAATACAGAGTGGATCTATTTCAACGTCGACTATGGCGAATCCCTTAACTTTGCGCGTGCAAAGTGGAGATTGCACTACAATACCCTCGATTTCGAGCTTGGAAGAACTTTCACGCCTAATCACAACCTGAGCCTGCGACCTCATGCGGGACTGAGAGGCGTTCTCATTCTGCAGAGATATAAAATTGACCAAGAAGAGAACCATCCCGGCATCACTCCTCCTAATCAGCACGATTTTGTGAACAACATTAATAATTTTCGCGGAGTAGCTATACGAGCGGGGCTTGACACGGTCTGGTATTTTGCCAAACATTTCGGGTTATATGGAGATTTTGCCGCTTCACTTGCATCTGGAAAATTTGAAATTTTGAATCGACAGAGAACGCAATCGCCTCGCTTCCCCGACCCCTACATCAATCAGGAAGACCACTTCTTTGCAATCAAGCCCTGCTTAGAAGCTGCGCTTGGTTTTCAATGGGATACAGGCCTCTGCTGCGAGCGCTACCACATCGGTCTCGACATCGGCTGGGAGATGCTCTGGTGGCCGCACCAGAACCAGATGAGACGCTACCTAAGCAATCCTGTACCGGTTAGCACCGTAGTAGGAGGAGAGCTGCTTATGTTAGACGATGGTCGTTCGATCACTGAGAAGGGCGACCTCAGCATTCAGGGTCTTGTCGTTGGCTTAACTTTTGGATTCTAGATTTTTTCTTTTTTGAGAAATTGACCTATCCGAATTGCTGCTGTTACAAACACGAGAAAAGCAAAAAGATAGGATAGAAAGAGATAGCTCTTCGGAAAGAGGATCATGATCGAAAAGAAGATAAAAGCTTCAGCCCTTTCTATTAATCCTGGACTATAGAAAAAGCCTTTTTGAGTTTTGTTCTCCGTAAAGATCCCCACGACTAAAAAAGAAGAGACGCAGATTAAGATGCTTCCCAGCATTACGATCGTCGGCAAAGCTCTCGAATGCGGATCGATAGAGTAGAGTCCTAGTAGGATCGCGAATTCGACTAGACGATCTGATACAATATCTAGAACAGCGCCTTTCGAAGAGGAGATCTTTAGATAACGAGCTAGAGAGCCGTCAAGCGTGTCTAAAAAACCGGAAAAAATCATGAAGATAAAGGCTTCAATGTAGAGGCCGAAGAATAATAAGGGAGTGACACTCAACCCGAATAAAGTAGAGAGACAGGTAAGAAGATTGGGAGGAAGCTTGTAGATAATTTTAAAACGTAAAAGAGGATCAACACAAACTGATTGATAGATTTTACGAAAATTAGCTTCGATCATCTGTTTTTTGTTTTTTTAAACCTCTTTATCAAGATGGGGACCAGAGACAAAACTCCTAAGAGAGAGAGAGCTATTTTGATTTCTGTATTAAATATAGCATTTAGAGAGAAATTCTGCTCGCTTTCCAAAATCTTCTCAAGCCCCCCTCCTGCAAGAGTGAAAACAAAGGATCCTGGAGTTATGCCGACAAGTGTTGTCCAAATAAAAGTACTTAATGCCACGCCAAAGAGCGCGGGAGCGATATTAACAAGCCAGAAGGGAAAGATAGGGACAAAACGCAAGAATAGAAGATAGCTCGTAGCATTTTTCTGAAAGTTTTTTTCCATTTTTTTCAAAAAGGGACCAGCCTTTTTTCGCAAAGAATCGCCTATGGCCGTACGGGCAGCCAAGAAAATCGCAGCGGCTCCGCAGGTCGCCGAAAACACCACGTAAATAGTGCTCCATGGCTGTGGAAAGAGGTAGCCGCCAAGTAGAGTTAAAAAAATTGCACCAGGAATGGAGAGAGCGACAAAGATGATGTAGGTCAAGATGTAAATAATGGGAACAGAGATGGGATGATCGGCGAGAAATATTTTTAATGCGTGATGATGCACTTTTAAGCTTTCAAAAGAGAGGAGTTTAGCAGCTCCGAAAAAATAGGCGATGAGCATTCCGGATAGGATGATGAGAATTGGCAGCCATCTTTTTAGAAATTTATTCATTTTTTTCTCTTAAATAATGAGAGAACAGTTTGAGTGAGCCACATGTCAGCGGCCTTTCTAATGGCTTGGCTGTAAGTTGGATAAGGAGGAATTAGCGAAGCCAGCTTGCGAAGCGGCATCTTAGCATGCATGGCAGTTGTAAGCTGTCCCAGCATCTCTCCAGCCCTGGGCGCCACAATGCTGCAGCCGAGAATCCGACTACTCCATTTTTTTGTGATGATTTTGATGAATCCCTCAGTTCTTCCCGCGGTGATCGCTCGATCTACTAGATCGAAGGGAACATAGTAAGTTGCGATTTTGTAAGAATCGGAAGCCTCTGCTTCAGATAAGCCGACGCTTGCGACTTCTGGATCAGTATAAGTCACTCTAGGTATTGGCTGCTTTAGGTCTAGTTTCTTTTTAAAAGAGAAAGGAAGCAGAAGAGAGGTCAAGACAGACCGTGCTTGATTTTCTGCGGCATGCGTAAAAAATGGGGCTCCTTTTGCATCGCCTATCGCCCAAATATGTTTCTGATTTGTCCGTCCATACTTATCAACAGGGACTCCCTTCTCCGAGTGGATGACTCCTGCGGCAGAGAGATTGAGAGAGGAGAGATTGGGCCTTCTTCCCACGCAAATGAGTAGAGCCTCAGATTCTAATTTTCTATTCTTGTCTAAGCTGATTTGAAACTGCTTATTTTGATAGGTGATCTCTTCGATTTTACTTCCGAGAAAAAGAGAGATCTTTTCTTCTTCAAACTGTTTTTTTATCACTATCTGTACGCAGAGCTCCTCTTTATTTAAGAGCTGGTCGTGCGAGTGGATTAAAGAAACACTACTCCCAAGTCTCTGAAATGCCTGGGCAAGTTCGCATCCAATCGGACCGCCTCCCATGACGGTGAGACTTCTTGGAACCTCTTCAAGATCGAAGATAGTCTCATTTGTCAAGTAGGGAGTGCCCTCTAATCCCCTGATCGAAGGAATAAAAGGAGTAGATCCTGTTGCAATAACGATCTGTTTGCCTCGGATCTCTTGGCCGTTTACTTCTAAAACATGAGAAGCTTTGAAGCGAGCTGTTCCAGTGATGGTTTCGATGCCAAATTTTGTTAATGCCTCGACATCTTCGTGAGATCTGGTTTTACCTACGATTTCCCGTACACGTTCAAGAGCTTTAGATGCTTCAAAATCAGAAGAGGTAAATTTAATGCCGAATTTTTGCCCGCTTCTCACTGCATTAGCTACATAAGCCGACGCGATCAGGGATTTGCTTGGAATGCAGCCGAAGTTTGTGCAGTCGCCCCCATAAGGCCCCTTTTCAATGAGAAGGACCCTCTTGCCGGCTTTTGCAGCCCCAATCGCAATAACAAGCCCTCCAGCGCCCGCCCCGATAACAACAAGTGGGTAGGATTTCATGTGCCTACTTCTGAATGAATTTTAAGGCTGCAGAATTCATGCAGTAGCGCTTTCCCGTAGGTGGGGGCCCATCATCAAAAACATGGCCTATGTGCCCTTCGCACCTGCTGCAATGAACCTCAGTGCGCGTTCTGAAGAACGATCGATCTTCACTATAGGAGACATTTTCTGGGCAGATCGGCTTAGAAAAGCTTGGCCAGCCAGTCCCGGATTCATACTTATCTTTAGAGCTATATAGAGGGAGTTCGCAACCCGCGCAAAGATAAATACCCTCTTTTTTATTATCGAAATAGGCGTTTTTAAAAGGCCGCTCAGTGTCTTTTTCCCGCAGCACCTTAAATTGTTCTGGACTCAGGCGGGCTCTCCACTCTTGCTCTGTGAGAACGAGTTTTTCTCCGTCAAAGCGATACTCAGGTAGGCACTCTTCCTGAGAAGTAGTTTGGATTTGACATACGCCTTGTGTCGACGTATTAATAAAAAAAGCAAACAACAAGATAAGAAGTTTTATTTTGCGCATATATTTGTTTTAGTCTCATTTTTTAAACATCTTGTCAAGGTAAGAAGATGAAATTGAACGTTATAAAAACTGTAATTTTTATATTTTGCAGTGTGTTCGGTTTAGCAAGTGCAGCGGAGCAAGACGCCCCTAAGAAGCTAGATTCAGCGACATTTGCAGGGGGCTGTTTCTGGTGCATGCAGCACGATTTTGACGATGTTGAAGGCGTGGTATCCACAACGGCGGGATACACTGGGGGCGTTAAAGCCGATCCGACCTACGAAGAAGTGTCAAAAGGCGGTACGGGGCATGTAGAGTCGGTTCGAGTTGAATATGATCCTAAAAAAATCAGCTATGAGCAGCTTCTCGACGTCTATTGGCATAATATCGATCCCACAAGAGACGATGGACAGTTTTGTGATTCGGGATCCCAGTACCGGCCTGTGATCTTCTACCATAATAAAGAACAGAAGAGGTTGGCTGATCAGTACAAAGAAGCGCTAATCCGGTCTAAAAAAATAGAGCCGATTCTCGTTGAAATTCTTCCTGCTAAGACTTTTTATCCAGCCGAAGAGTACCACCAAGAGTATTACAAGAAGAATCCCGGGCGGTATAAATTTTACCGTTACAATTGTGGACGCGATCAGAGACTCAAAGAGGTCTGGGGTAAGAAGTAGAGAGCTTTTTGGATGGTAGAAGAGAGGTGGCGATACCGGTTGCAAATGTAAGAGGAATTCCTAAAACTGCCCAGTACCAGGTATAGCCTCCTGCTTCTCCATAAATCAGATAGAATCCCACTCCTGTCGCGCACCCCATTGCTATGCTAAGATAGGCTCCTAAACGAGATGCTCTTTTCCAGTAGAATCCTGCGAGCAGCCCAAAGGAGAGAGCGGCAATGGGGATATTTGCCAAGATCAGCTTATCAAACACGCGATCAACAAGAGTATTTGCCAATAGAAGGGAGATCGCTGCAAAACATAGGGTCGCAACTGCGCTTCGTTTGTAGTCGCGCTGCTTTTCTGAAGAGTGCTGTTTTAAGAAATCCCCAATCCACATAGCCGACATTGCACTCCACACCCCCGTAAGAGTTGTAGCAGAAGTTGCAAAGAGAAGCGCATAGGCTGCTCCCCTTATTCCCAGAGGTAGGCACTTATTGATTAGATAAGGAAGAGCCTGCTCGGATGAGTGAAAAGAGAAGCCCCGGTAGCGCAAAAATGCTGTGGATAGAATGGCAGAGCTATACAGAAGAAAAACAAGAACAGCCGAAGAGACTACTGCCCAAAAGGCTACTCTGCCAGATTTTGCAGCGAAGATCTTCTGCCCGTACCAGGGGGCAAGAATATACGTGAACATCGTCAAGATCGTCAGAGAAAAGACAAAACGTAGGGGTAGTATAGCTTGAGATTCAGCTAGAGAGGGTAAAGAGTAAGAAGGATCTGGAAGAGAGGGGCTCTTCCACATAAATAGCGCTACAAGAGGAAAAAATAAGACCATGAGAAGGAGGCTTAAAAGATCGGTGCGTATGATTGCGAGAAGACCTCCCCTTAGGCTCATGAGAAAAATGATTAAAAGAAGAAGCGTGCTGAGCAGCCACTGGTTCAGTTGAGGAAAGAGCGGTAGAAACAAAAGAGACAATGATTTGATGTAGGCAGCGCTAAATCCCGACATCGCAAGTAGCAGTAGCAGGCTTGCAAATCTGCCTAGGCCCTCCCCGTAGCGCTGGCTAAAAAAACCAGCTACTGAGACGCCATCAAAGGCCTTCCACTTTTTTGCGACCGTAAGGGCATAAAAAAGAAGGCCGATAAGAAAAATACATGGGATGATTAGGGCCCAGAATCCCGCTGCATATCCCAATGAGGAGAAAGAGATTAGGGTGGCGCTGTTAAATTCAGTCATGACAAGTGTTGCCGTGAGAGCTGCCCACTCTATCTTTCTCTCTCCAAATAGGTAGGAGGATTCAGAGCGAATCGCTCTAGACTTATAGATGCCAACAGAGGCGAGAAGGAGGATAATCGAACCAAATGCAATAAAGTCGAAGATCGTCATATCTCACCTCTAAAACGGTAACCGCTTGAGCTCTTAGACTTCAGCGAGTTCAGCAGCAGATTCTGGGGCTTCTTTCTGAGGAAGACCTCCCTTTTCTGAAGATGATGCCATGATCAGAGTCTCAATCTCATCGCAGAGCTTTGGATTTTTTCTCATCTCTTCACGCGCGGCTTCCCTTCCCTGGCCAAGGCGCTGACCTTTGAAGCTAAACCAGGTTCCCTTTTTCTCGATGATGTTGAATCCAACGCCGAGATCGATAAGCGAACCGATACGAGAGATTCCCTCGTTGAACATGATGTCAAACTCTGCTGTCTGGAAGGGAGGGGCCATCTTGTTTTTGACGACCTTTACTTTCACGCGATTTCCCACGTCAGCATTGTCGGCTCCCTTAATCCCGCCGATACGGCGGATATCCATACGGATAGAGGAGTAAAATTTAAGAGCGCGTCCCCCAGTTGTTGTCTCTGGGTTGCCAAACATCACACCGATCTTCTCACGGATCTGGTTGATGAATATCGCGGATGTATTGCTCTTAGAGAGGGTAGCAGCGAGTTTGCGGAGCGCTTGCGACATCATGCGCGCTTGCAGGCCCATGAAAGAGTCTCCGATCTCTCCTTCGAGTTCGCTTTTTGGCACGAGAGCAGCAACGGAGTCGATCACGATGACGTCAATCGCATTGGATCTTGCGAGCATCTCTGTAATGTTAAGCGCTTCTTCTCCTGAAGAGGGCTGAGAGAGTAGAAGCTCGTCTAGGTTAACGCCAATTTTTCCTGCATAAGAGGGGTCTAGCGCGTGCTCAGCATCGATGTAAGCTGCTATTCCGCCATTTTTCTGCGCATTTGCCACGATGTGGGTTGCGAGAGTGGACTTTCCAGAAGACTCTGGACCGTAGATCTCGATGATTCTTCCTCTTGGAATGCCGCCAATGCCAAGGGCGATATCCAGTGAGATCGCTCCTGTTTTGATGACGCTCACTTCATGACTCAGCGAGTGTTTGCCGAGCGTCATGATCGAGCCTTCGCCAAACTGCTTCTCGATGTGTGAGATAGCGAGTTCTAAAGCTTTCTTCTTAGCGTTGTCGTTTGACATGAGACCTTCTCCTTCTTTTATTGGATAGGCTCATTATGCTATAAGGAGCAAAAAAGAGGTAGAAGGATGATTTTAGCAGGAGATGTCGGCGGAACAAAGACGCACGTGTCGCTCTTTCCAAGTGAAGGAGAGCTTAAAATGCTGCGCCATGAGAAGTATCATAGCAAAGATTTCCAGAGCCTATCTCAAATTATCGACCTCTTCCTCAAAGATTATAAGGGCAAGATCCGGAAGGCGTGCGTCGGAATTGCAGGGCCTGTTGAGAATGGAGTCTGCCGCGCGACAAACCTCCCTTGGATTGTGAAGAGCAGCGAGATCGCAGAGCATTTAAAAATAGATAAGGTCTGGTTAATCAATGATTTAGAAGCAAACGCCTACGGAATTCCCCGCCTTCAGCCGTCCGAGCTTCGCGTGCTAAACGAGGGAAAGCGGCAGAGTGGAAATGCTGCTCTCATCTCTGCAGGAACGGGTCTGGGAGAGGCTGGGCTCTTCTGGGATGGAAAGAGGCATACTCCCTTTGCTACGGAGGGGGGCCATGCCGACTTCGCACCGCGCGACGACTTAGAAGTTGACCTCTGGCGCTATCTGCATGGACAATTTGGACACGTCTCTTATGAGAGGGTCATCTCTGGGCCCGGCATCTATAATATATACCGCTTCCTCATCGATACCGGTCTTGAAAAAGAGGATCCGGAGGTGAGAGAGCGTATGCAGAAAGAGGATCCACCGATGGTCGTGACCGAGTTTGCGGTTAAGAGAGGGTGCGGCGCCTGCTTCCGCGCTCTAACCTGGTTCTGTTCGATGTATGGAGGCGCTGCGGGAAATCTCGCTCTTAAGTTTCTCGCTGTAAATGGCATCTATCTAGGAGGCGGGATCGTGCCGAAGATCTTGGAGTTCATGAAAGAGGGTAAATTCGTCGAATCTTTCTGCGCTAAAGGTCGTTTTGCTCCTCTCCTCTCACAGATTCCCATTACAATTGTGTTAAATGAGAACACAGCGCTCCTCGGCGCCGCCAGCTACGCTAGAGGAAGCGGTTGATGACGAAGCGAAGATCTTTTGGGTCTAGGGTGTTATCCCAGAAGTTGACAGGGCGGCGCTTGTGTCCGGTGAAGACCTCTTCAAGACGAGCGAGCAGGTCGCACTTCACGACGCCAAAGCCTCCCCGGCTCTCAATTGTTTCAGCAGAATTTAATACGATCACCACGTGCCCCTTCCATACGATGAGGTCAAGAGGCTTAAGCATCGCTTGAATCTCTTTAGGGGATTTTCCATCTATAGACAGGCTCTTTCCAAAAGTGACAAGCTCAGAGGTGTTTCTCGGCGAGCAGCCATCTGTTGCCCAGTAGAGGAGTCCGGAGCAGTCGACGCCCTGAAAGATCCAGGTTTTTAAAGATTTTTCATTTAGCAGGGCCCTTGGAGGGTAGAAGTCGAGCATCTGTGGAATGCAGGGCCAGCTTCCTCCCCAGACATACATGGATCCAATCAGGCTGCGCATTCTATGCAGGATAAGCTCTGGGTTAGGCCAGATCCTCTTCCTTTCTGGAGTTTTGAAATCTGCGGGAGTAAGAAATCTCTCATCCACAAAAAGATCGCCGCCCTCATAGTCAGCGGTCTTAACGCGTAAAATATGGCCGGCACACTGCTCGATGAGTTCAAATTTTGTCTGAGGTAGAGCTACGGTTTCGACGGCGCGCAGGAGCCCCTGTTCGTCTAGAGGAAGCGCCTGGCAAAAAACGTCGCGAAAGCGAGGAGTATTGAGAATTGGCGTGGGAAATCTGGCGATAGCAAATTTTCGAGACGGATTCATAGTCTATGAAAAAATCGGATTCAGGGTTACACTGCAGCAAAAATCATGAGGTCGATCGATGCTGAAGCCAAGGGATCTAGTCTTATTCGTTATTGTGGCCCTCTCTTTTTCTTCTTGTCAACCCTCTCCAAAGCAGCAGAACAGGCAAGCCCTTAGGATTAATCTCGCTGAAGATCCTCAAACTCTGGATCCAAGAGCCGCCCGCAACCTGAACGATTGGGCCGTGATGCGCATGTTCTTCGAAGGCTTAACGCGCATAGATAAAGAGGAGAAGCCAGCGCTTGCACTCGCTTCTAAAATAGAGGTCTCCGAAGATCTAAAAACCTACACCTTCCACCTACGCCCCTCTCGCTGGTCTAACGGCGATCCTGTTACCGCGGAGGATTTTGCCTACACATGGAAGAAGATTTTAGATCCGCAATTTCCTGCAGACTACGCCTTCCAGCTCTATGTACTTAAAAATGGAAAAGCTGCCAAGCAGGGCGCGGTCTCTCTTGACGAGATCGGCATAGAAGTTGTGGATCCTCTAAAGTTAAAAATAGAGCTCGAACAGCCCACTCCCTATCTACTGCAGCTTCTCGCTTCCCCCTGCTTCTATCCCGTGAATAAGAGGGTCGATCAGACGGATCCCACATGGATGCAGAAAGCTGAAACGTACGTTTCCAATGGGCCTTTTCTTCTTACAGAACTCAAGCACCGCGATCTGATAAAAGTCAGAAAAAATGAGAAGTATTGGGACAAAGATGCCGTCTCATTAAACGAGATTGAAATCGTGATGGTGCGCGAAGAGACAGAGCTCAAGATGTTCGAAAAAGAGGAGCTGGATTGGGCGGGCTCTCCGCTTTCCACGCTTCCTGTCGACGCGCTCAAAGAGCTTAAAAATGAGAAGATCCTTCAAACCAAACCGATTCTAGGAACGCACTTTCTCAGAGCAAACGTCGATCGCCCCCCCTTTAACCACCCTTGGATTCGCTGGGCATTTGCTCTCGCTGTCGACCGTCAATCGATCATCGAACACGTGATGCAAGGAAACCAAATTCCCGCAACAGGGCTTGTTCCCGTTGCCCTCAATCTTCAGAAAGAGCCCTACTTTCAAGATGCCGATGGAAAGATGGCCCTCTCTCTCTTCGACGCGAGCTTGAAAGAGCTAGGGATAGAGCGAAAGAAGTTTCCCGAAATCACCCTGACTTACGTGCAGAGCGAGCGCAACCATCTTCTAGCGCAAGCCTTGCAGCAACAGTGGTTTGAGGCTCTTGGAGTACGCGTAAAGCTCGAAGCTGTAGAAAGAAAGATCTACTTCGATCGCATCTCAAAACAGGACTACCAGCTCTGTTCAGGATCGTGGATCGCCGATTTCAACGACCCTATCAACTTCTTGGAGATCTTCAAGTATAAGAAAGCAAGTACCAACAATACCCAGTGGGAGAGCCCCCAGTTTGCGCAGCTGCTCGACACCTCTTCGAAGCTTCTCGATCCAGAGCAGCGCCACGAGGTTCTAAGCCAGAGTGAGAGAATCCTTGTCGATGAGATGCCGATGATCCCTATCTTCCACTCGACGCTTCTCTATCTTAAAAACAAGAATTTACAAGGGGTCGTCCTCACTTCAATGGGGCATATCGACTTTAAATGGGCCTACTTTGAGGAACAAAAATGATCAAGGCGTTATTTTTTTCGCTTCTGCTACTGAGCGGCAGCTCGGCCTTTGCATCTTCGGTTCGTCTTGTCAATGACAGCCCTACTAAACTTCGCGCCGTTGTGCGGGGAAGCAGTGGAAACAACCTGGGAGAGATGATGATCGAACCCAACCAGTCGACCACCTGGACCGATCAATACGATACCACCGGGAATCTGCAAAAGGGGAACATCTACCAGAACCAGCCCTCTAAGTCGCAAACACCTTACACCGTCCTCTGGTACTGCATGGATGGCAATGACTTCTCCTTTTGCGAATACGTCAACACTGGCAATACCGTGACTGCTAAAGGCTGTGCCGGTACCCGCCAGTGCAAGCTCGTGAAGAAGAAAGAGCAGCAAGAGCCAGAAGAGCACGAAGCCTTCTTCGAGCGCGACGCGAAGCGCGAGCAGGACGCTGTCGGCCCTCCCAAATACTAAATCGATCATTTTGAGTGGTAAATCCACGAGAAAATATCGGACAAATGTTCCCAAAAATACTCGAAAGGTCGGAGATCTTTCACCTGATGATGGAGCATATTTTTCCATTCAGACAAAAACTCCGCTTTTTGAGGATGTTGCTCAATTGTCACTAGATTGGGCATGGGCATCTTTTTAAAGGCGCATTTGCCCTGAAGGGACTCCAAGAGCTTTTCTATGTCGGTCAGTCGATGACGTTCTTGGTAAAGGTGGACAATGTCATAGAGATCACGGGGCCGTGCTCTCTCTGCCAAAGCTCGCAATTTTTCAGCGAAAATTTCTTCATATGAATAGCTTAGAATTCGTGGTGTTTCGATTGGGCAATCGGAATACTCGTGAAAAAGAATCCTCTTTTCTGGCCTAAGCACAACTTGTTCATTGGCTGTGAGATCCAATTTGATAGAAGGATAGGGAGCTGGTTGCTTCAGGGGGCCTCGGTACGCTAACTTGCCTTGCACAGTTAGACTGCGATGCGGATCTAAGGAGATCTGGTTTTCAGGGATTTCGATCCCAGACTGTTCATAGATCCATTGTGCGATCTGTTTTAAGATTGGTCTTAGCGTTTCTTCTTTTATTTGTTGAGAATCCAGCAGAGTGAAATCTAAATCCTCCGAAAACCGATACTTGTTGAAATAACACTTCTTAAGGCATGTACCCCCTTTAAAAACCCATGAGTCTCTTGTCTGTGGGTGGTTCTGAATGCCAATCAGTATCCATCCCAAAACGTAGTCTTTTTCAATAGTGGAGGATTGCAATCCGCTCTCTTTTGCTTTTCGAGCAATTTCAAATTTATTGATCAACGAAATCCTCCCTCTAATCCTTCAGGAATCCATAATCTCCACCTTTTGATGAGGCGCTTTCCTTTTGATGCTGGGTCTAATTGTGAATTTCCTTGGCTCAAATGTTCTAGGCACTTTGTAATCCAACGAGTCTCATCGGGCTTTAGTTTTGATAATACAAACCCTAAACGCTTGAAAATTGCTTTGTTGTTCATCTTTTCTGCATATTGGATCAACACGTTCAGGTCGCATTCATTCGAAGATAGATATTTTTGGAAAAAGTCTACTACAGAGCGAATTCCTCCTCCAAGCGATGGATCATCGAAGATATCGATAATCGTCTTATGAATATCCGACACTTGTATTTTGATTTGATCTTTCCAAATGCCTTTTATGCCGAACATTTTATCGGGTGTTAATTTTTTTATCAAAAAAGTCAGCTCTCCGAGAGACTGTTCATTTTGATTAAAACGTCGTGACGTGAGAACAATGGTTGATTCGAAAATTTGTTCTGTTAGATCCCAATGCTTGGCTGCCGACCATCCTCCAATGTAACAGGGAGAGAAAACCTGAGATGCGATCACCCAGGGGTCAAGAAGGACCTCATCGGGAGTTTCGGCGGTTAAATCTACTGGGCAATATAGTCCTCGCCGAATTCTCCGCAGCCAGCCATTTTTTGCCCATGAGGACAAGTATAGCCTTGCTTGTTTCCTTGGGACATTTAATGTTTCTGCTACCGAACTTACTGATATACAGCCTTTTGAATTGCGAAGTACGTCTGAAAGTCTTTTGCGAGATAATTTGCCTAGCCCAGCCAGCTCATCCATGGTACATCCAACGCAGTAATAGTACACTAAAAAGCATGTTATTCATGATTTAGATATACCTTAATGGTATATTTTAAACAAGAAAATAGCATTTTAGTCTACTATTGGTGATTCCAATATACCTAAGTTTTCGCCTTTTTGATGAATATGATAGTGAAAAGAATCTGGGTGATAGGATTCGAACCTACGACCCCAAGCACCCCATGCTTGTGCGCTAGCCAAGCTGCGCTACACCCAGATAGAAAGATTAGATAGTTGTGATGCCCTCGAATTGGAATTCAGAGCGCTTAAACTCTTTAACTCCAATGCGCGCGCACTCTTCGATAATTTTCTCGAGAACATCCCCTGCGTGAACTTCAGCAGCAGAGATGTCGACAGAGATCGAAGCGGTGAAGTTGACCCCGCCACGGACTCCCTTCACTTTGAAATTGGCAAACATCGTCTCTTTTTTCTTAGAGATGTTCTTAAAACGGATTAGATTATTTTCTGCCAAGTCGTGCATATTAGTGGGACCTCGAATATTAGTTTGTGCGAGAGCGTAGAGGCTGAAGAAGGTTTCTGTCAAGTTAGAGAATAGGTGCATCAATGAATATGACCCTAGAGCCAAGTTGGCATGCAGCGCTTAAGAGCGAGATCGCAAAGCCCTATATCCAAGAGCTTAAGAAATTTTTAGAAAAAGAGAAGGCTAGTGGAGAGGTGATCTATCCGCCAGAGCCGCTGGTCTTCAACGCTTTTCGTCAGACTCCCTTTGCTCAGACTAAGGTCGTCATCATGGGGCAGGATCCCTATCATGGCGAGGGGCAGGCGCACGGACTCTCGTTCAGCGTTCCCTGCGGAATTCCTCAGCCTCCCTCCTTAAAAAACATTTTTAAAGAGATAGAGAGCGATCTGGGGATCTCCCCTCCCAAGGATGGGTGTCTTTCGTCGTGGGCAAAGCAGGGGGTTCTGCTTCTGAATGCGACGTTAACAGTGCGCGCGGGGCAGGCTAAATCTCATCATGGCAGAGGATGGGAGGAGTTCACCGATGCGGTGGTCATGCGCCTTATCGAGAGAGAGGATCCTCTCGTTTTTGTTCTCTGGGGCAGATCAGCGCATGAGAAGTATGAGAAGATCAAACGGCACCAGAAGGTTGAGCACGCAGTTCTGATGGCAGCTCACCCCTCACCTCTCTCTGCTTATGCGGGATTTTTGGGATGCAAGCACTTCTCGCAGATCAACGCCCTCTTAAAAAAATTTGGTAAAACTCCTATCGATTGGAAATTAGATTAAATGATGCTACCTCCATTTAAACGGCAGCTTCTGCCCTATGCGATCGTCGTTCTCTTCGCCTTCATCGGCTTCTCTCTGCCGCTGCCGATTTTTCCGGCGATGTTTTTGGATCCAGTCGCGTCGATCCTGCCTGAAACTTTTTCAATGCAGAGAAAGATGATGATTCTTGGGCTTCTCATGACCTGCTATCCGCTTGGGCAGTTGATCGGCTCTCCCCTTTTTGGACGCCTCTCTGACATTTACGGCAGAAAGAAGATCATTTTGATCACCCTTTTAGGCACGACAATCGGATATATCATCACAGCTATTTCAACCTCCTTTGTTATAATCGAAGGGATCTTTGTTGGTCTCTTGCTATGCGGTTTTTTTGAAGGAAACATCGCGATTGCTCAAGCGGTAATTGCCGATCTAACTCGAAATGAAAATCCCCAAGATAAGATTTTTCACTTTGGCTGGATCAACCTCTTTGTATGTATCGGTTTCATCGTCGGACCTTTTTTGGGAGGGATTCTGGCCGATCCGACTCTGGTCAGCTGGTTTACCTTCGCAACCCCTTTCTGGATCGCTGCTGCGATGACAGCTGTCGGTATTGTCATCATCTATTTCGGATCAAAAGAGACGAGGATGATCACGCTAGATATGCCGGGTCCTTTTCTTAAAGAGCAGATCTCTATTCTTGTAAAACAGCCACTACGCACCTTATATATAGCCAATTTCTTCATCTCGCTTGCAGCCTTTAGTTTCTTTCGTTTTTTCCCCGTCTATCTGGAACAGGTTTTTGATTTCACCTCTTCGCAGCTCGCCTATGTCATGGTCTACAACTCTATTGCCTTCGCTCTCTGTCTTCTCTTTTTTGCTGCGCGCTTTTCGCAGAAACTTGGATCTAGAAAAGCCGCGATTCTTTTCACGCCTCTTCTTGGAGTCATGTTTATAGCAATCGTCCTGCCTTCAACGATATCGGGAGTGATGTTTATAGTTCCTCTCGTTGGAGCTCTTTTAGCTATGACACTCACAAATGCCAGTGTGATCGTATCGAATGCAGCAAGTATTGAGGCTCAGGGTCAAGCGATGGGCACTCTCACCTCGGTGCAGGTGTTTGCTGAGCTCCTTGCAGCAGTTATTGGAGCCGCATTTGCTGCGCTTCTCCCCTCCCTTGCAATTGTATTTGGGGGAGTCATGGCAATTATTGGGGCTCTTATTTTATGGTTGCAGAAGAAACAAAGAGAGGTTTTATGAGAGGAGCATTTGTCGCGGTTCCTACGCCATTTACTGAGGCGAGAGAGTTCGATCAAGAGGCGTTTCAAGAGCTCATCGAGTGGCAGATCCAAGAGGGCACAGACGGCCTTATCGTGTGCGGCACAGCTGGAGAAGCTCCTACCCTTTCTGAAGCCGAGCAGAGAAAAATAATTGAGCTTGCCGTCCAGATTTCAAATGGAAGGGTTAAGATTATCGCAGGCACAGGATCCAATGATACGCGCAAGAGCCTCTCTCTAACCGAACAGGCGAAGGGATGCGGAGCAGATGGCTGCATGGTCATCGTCCCCTACTACAACAGGCCCTCTTTTGCAGGTTGCGTAGCCCACTATAAAGAGGTGGCAAAGGCAGAGCTTCCCATCATTCTCTACCACCATCCTGTAAGAACAGGATTAAGGCTTACTGGAGCCCAGATTGCAGAGCTCTGCCAGATCGAGCAGATCGTTGCAGTTAAAGAGGCCTCGTGCGATTTAGATCTGATGCAGGAGCTTCTCCAACTGACAAAGAAATCGATCTTTACCGGCGACGACTCCTTCACTTTAGCGACCCTTGCAGCAGGCGGAGCTGGAGTCATTTCCACTGTGGGGAATTTAATTCCTCGCGAATGGAAAAAGCTCATTACACTCATGTCAGAGGGAAATGTCTTAGCAGCGCGCGAGCTCTTCTTACGCTATCTTCCCCTTTGCAAGGTTCTCTTTTTAGAGGCAAATCCTTCCGGAGTGAAGTATGCGCTTAGCCTGATGGGCAAGTGCCTGCCTCATCTCCGCCTTCCCCTTGTTGAACTCCAAGAGTCGACAAAGCTGCGCGTTTCAGAAGTGCTAAGTAAAGCTGTTTTACTCAGCAACCTCCGAGGATGCCTCAAACCTTAAGTGAAGCGGAGTGGGAGCGCGCGCGGAGAAGAGGCCCGCCGGAGAAAATGGACAGCAACGGACATTAATGGACGAGCACGGACGGGAAACGGACAGGCTGGCAAGAGAGAAAGAAGCTAAGTCCACTCTTTCTTTCTTCAGCGCGTGTCCGTTTTTTGTCCATTTTCTGTCCGTGCTCGTCCATTAAAGTCCATTTCTTCTCCGAGCGCTCTTCCGTTAAAAACCTCTTAGAGACGAGATCGTAAAAGCCACTCTCTAGTCCTATCATCACTGCGCTGTAAATCTTGAGCTATTGAGGGACGTAGGCGCAGCAAGCAGATAACAACATTCCCAGCTGCTGTAGCTGCTCTTGAGGCAAGACCTGGCTGATGGAATTTACGCCAGACATCCCAAGCAAAGTAGTGGGTGTAGTGTTTATCAAGCTCTAAGTTTAAGACTGCGGGCAGGTTCCGAACGGCGTCGATAATCTCATTTAATAATTCTGGATCCTCTTCTTTTGCTTTGGCACAACTTTTTGCAAGCTCTGGCAAAGTTGTTTTAATGTGTTTGAAAGAGGATTCAAGCGCAAATTCTCGCGCTCTTGTTGAGCTGGCTGTGCTAGTCATAATTGTATGTCCTGTTTCAAGGAAGCCAAGGGCAGCAAAGTAGGCCTGTCCCTATGAAACCAGCAGCAGATTCTACAGCGGTAACAGCGCCTGCGACACCTCCCGCACTCGAGACTGTAGCAACAGTAGCTTCCGTTGCAAGCAGAGTGGCAGAAGGCAGGGAGCCGATTGCACCTGCGACGAAGGCAGTACCTGTTGTTGTTGAGGCCGTTGCTACCAGACCTCCTGTAAGAGCTGTTCCCCCAGCGCCTGCTATCGCTCCTCCAGTTGTTATAACTGCCGCTGCGCCGGCTGCAATAGCCGCTCCGTAACAGATCGCTTTTGTGCCCCAGTAGCCGATCCATCCTGCAAGGGGACCTCCTCCAGGCAAGCGGTAGTTGAGCTCAAGACCATACTCTTCCCCGCTCTTTTTTAACCTGAGATAGCCAACACTCAGGCTTTTTTGCAGTTCACTTGCCGAAATTCCACGAAGCTCGCTAGACAGATTTGCTCGCGGAATTAAAAAACTTTCCGCTCTTTCGTTAATTACAAAAAAATCGCGGCCGTTGTGTCTTACCTCTAGGTTGCCTAAGCTGGTTGGGATGCGGAGATTCTCTTCGCTAACTCTCGTAGAGGAGAGTTGCACAAACACATCTGCATCAATATCGAATGAAACTGGAGATGCCATAATCGGCTCCTTGGTTAACATGTTCTTAACAAAGGAGAGAGTTTAGAAGAGTGTGAATATTTTTTTCAAATCGTATTAGATCTCGAGAGGCGGCAGAGAGGGCTTGAGGTCGGCGTGTTTTTTTAAGATGGGGGCGACCTCATCTTTAAGGAACTCTTCGATCTGCTCCTTAGCGCGACCGGTAAAGAGTTCGATGCGGCAGAGATTTGCGATCTCTTTTTGGGTAAGGCCGATCTCTCTATCTTTCGAGATCTCCTGTAGGAGAGAGGAGGCGTCCCCACCCTCTTTTATCTGCAGTGCAGCTTGGTGTGCATGCTCTTTAAGGCGAGCATGGATCTTCTGTCTATCTCCTCCTTTTTTCACAGCTTCCATCAGGATCGTCTCTGTGGCGAGGAAAGGGAGCTCTTCATTCAGATTCTTTTGAATGATCTTGGGGTTTACGACAATTTTTGAAGTGACGCTAGCGAGAAGGTTGAGCACTGCATCTGCCGTTAAAAAGGCCTCGGGAAAGGCGAGTCTGCGATTTGAGGAGTCGTCGAGGCTCCGCTCAAGCCACTGAGTGGCAAAAGTGTAGGAGGGGTTCTCTCCGAGAGAGAGGAGGAAGCGGGCGAGGCCGCAGATTCTTTCCGAGTGAATGGGATTGCGCTTGTGAGGCATCGCTGATGAGCCGACCTGTTTCGAAGAGAAGGGCTCTTCTAGCTCTCTCATGTGGGCGAGGAGGCGCATATCTGTTGCGAACTTGTGGGCAGATGCGGCTATACCAGAGAGAATTGAAATGATTCTCATGTCCTGTTTGCGGGTATAGGTCTGGCCGGAAAGCGAGAAGAGCTTGGAAAATCCCATCTCTTTTGCGATGAGCTCGTCGAGTTTTTTTACTTTCGACTGGTCCCCTTCAAAGAGGAAGAGAAAGGAGGCCTGGGTTCCGGTCGCTCCCTTGGCTCCTAGAAAGGGGAAGTCGTTTAGAAGTGCATCCAGATCTTTTAGATCCAGGAGAAGATCTTGAATCCATAGGCCAGCCCTGCGTCCAACGGTTGTCGGTTGAGCAGCTTGCAAGTGAGTGTATCCGAGGCAGGCGAGAGCTGCATGGTCTTTTGCAAAGAGGCTTAAGTTGCGGATGACATGGACCAGCTTGCCTCGCAGGATCTTCAATCCCTCATAAGCTTGAATCAGATCGGTGTTGTCGGTAACAAAGCAGGAGGTAGCTCCCCAGTGGATAACCCCTTTAGCAGTTGGGCAGACATCGCCAAATGCGTGAATATGCGCCATCACATCGTGGCGGAGCTGCTTCTCATGCTCCGCGGCATTCTTATAGTCGATATGGCGCAGCTGCTTCTCCATCTCCTGGATCTGAGAGTCTGCGATGGGAAGGCCGAGCATTTTTTCTGCTTTAGCAAGGGCGATCCAGAGGCGTCGCCATGTTGTGTATTTGAATTCAGGAGAGAAGACAAAGGAGATCTCGGGGCTTGCGTAGCGGGTGGCAAGCGGGCTCTCATAAACTCGGTGTGAGGACATGAACCTACCCAGAAATTAGGGAGTTTAAAAGCTCTTGAATCTCTCGTTTCTGTTTAGACGAGGGAGAGAATTGCGGATCGCGAAATAGCTTTTGCAAGCGGGCAAGTGAGCTAATCGCTAGATCTGCAAGGTCTTGCGCCCTTCTATCCTCTTTTGCAAGTGGGAAGGTCTGCCTAATTAGAGAGAGGAGTTCCTGCTTGGGCTGGCCCTTGTAATTTTCAATGATCTCTCTCTTCTTCTCTTCGGCGCCGGTTCTGCTTGCAAGCGCGTAGACCGCTTGACGAGGCATCTCCTCGATCTTGGTATGAAGGGGCTGGGGAAGAGACTCGTAGAGTTCGAAGTACTGGAGGAAGTTGTAGGGCGTTTGGCGGTTTCCGTAGGTGGCAACAAGCCATGAGCTGAAAGCGCCGTCGCGATATTTTTTTAGCAGCTGTTGAGCCTTTTTGATCCGCTCTCCATGAAGAATGGCCGCCTGGTTGTTGATCGCTTTCACCTCTGTCGTGATCTTCGAGAGCTCGATGAGGTCTTCAGATACGTTTGCATCTTCAGTGCTGTGCTGGCTTAAAATCTCCTGAAGAGCTTCATGCTCTTGAATCGAAAGAGGTGTTACGCGGAAGATCCCCGAAAAGCTCGAGAGATCGCCCTTTGTTGAAAGCTCGGCCAGAGCTGTCATTTTGGAAAATTTTTGGGTGGCCTGTTTCAGTCGCTCTGTGAGGAAGGAGTTCACTTTTGCCATGTCAAACCGTTTTACATCCGTATTAAAAGTTCTTTCGCGAGGCCCATGTAGTCTTCTGCTGCCCGGCTTTTAGGAGAGGTGTCAAAAATAGGTTTTCCGAAGATAGAGGCTTCGGCTACGCGGATGTCTCGTCGAATTTTTGTATCCAGAAGCTTATTCGGGAAAGTCGTCTCAATCACATCCAGAAAGCTCTTGTTGCTCTTTCCTCTAGGGTTCCAGAAAGAGAGAGCGACGCCGATCACATCCATGGGATGTCTCTCCCCAATATTGGAGATGAAGGTCGCAAGGCGCTGCAGCCCTTTCACGCTATAAAACTCGGGCGTTGCGCAAACCAGAGAGTGGTGTGAGGCGATCAGCGCAGACTCTGTTAACCAGCAGAGCGAAGGAGGAGTGTCGATGATGATCGTATCATACTTTAGTGGGATGAGAAGCTGCTTGAGTCTCTCGTGGGAGTAGCGATCCGCTGCAAGCGGTCCCGTAACCTCCACGCGTTCGAGCCAGGTGTCTGCGGGAATAAGGTGCATGTTTGGAACGCACGTTTTGATAATGAGCTCTTCAGGCTTCTTCGTTCCCTGAAGCGCTGCCGCCATGCTCTCTTGGGCATCGGGATCATATCCGAGGCCCGTGGTCAAATTTGCCTGTGCGTCAAAATCAATAAGCAGAACTTTCTGCTTATGAAAACGCGCAAGAGCAGAAGCGAGGTGAAGGGCCGTGGAGGTCTTTGCGGTTCCTCCCTTAAAGCTGCTGACAGCGATTCTTTTCATCCTTTTACCCAGCGTTTACCTGTGTCGAATAGGGAGAGTGAAGAGCGCGCTCTGCCTGCTCTTTTTGCAAACTATGCAAGAAGCTATCGATCTGGATCTCGCCATGCACCACGTTGTCTCGTGTGCGCATTGCAGCTGTACCGTTTTCGATCTCTTTATCGCCTACTGTGAGCATGTAGTTAATTTGCATAAGCTGTGCATTCCTGATTTTTTTATTAACGGACTCGTTTGAATCGTCAACATCACAAAGGAAACCAGCCTTTCTAATCTTCTCTGCTAGCTCATGCGCATACTCACTATGCCTATCGGCCACAGTGATAATTCTAACGGGTAGAGGAGAGATCCACAGTGGGAACTTGCCCACGAAGTGTTCGATCAGAATCCCCAAGAACCGCTCTATCGAACCGAATAGCGCTCTGTGCAGCATCACTGGTCGTTTGTGATGGCCATCGCTATCCATATATTCCAGTTCAAATTTTTCGGGAAGAGACATATCTAGCTGCACAGTGCCGCACTGCCAAGAGCGATTGAGCGCATCGCGAATATGAATATCGATCTTGGGTCCATAAAAGGCGCCGTCTCCCTCATTAATCTTGTAGGGCTGACCCCACTCGTCGAGAGCCTCTTTTAATCCATTTGTCGCGCGCTCCCACTCCTCATCGGTCCCGATGCTCTTCGCAGGGCGTGTCGAGAGTTCAAGGCGATAGGGAAGGCCGAAGGTTCCGTAGATCTCTTCGATCAGCGCAACAATTCTTAAGATCTCCTCTTTGATGCTCTCGGGGCGCATGAAGAGGTGGGCGTCATCCTGGTGGAAGCCTCGCACGCGGAAGAGACCGTTCAGCGATCCTGAAGGCTCGTGGCGGTGTACGTGACCAATCTCTGCTACGCGCAGAGGGAGCTCGCGGTAGCTATGGCTCTGAGAGCGGAAGTAGAGCATGCAGCCTGGACAGTTCATCGGCTTAATTGCAAAGTGGCGCTCTTCGATCTCGAACGAGTACATGTTCTCTCGGTAGAACTGCCAGTGGCCGGAGCGCTCCCAGAGCTCTTGACCCATCAGCTGTGGTGTTTTAATCTCGACGTAGCCCGCTCTCTGGTGGATCTTGCGCCAGAAATCTAGCAGCCGCTCCCACATGATCATCCCCTTCGGAAGGATGAAGGCTATGCCAGGAGACTCCTCCATCATGGCGAAGATGCCGAGCTTAGGCCCCAGTATCTTATGGTCGCGTTTTTTTGCTTCTTCCAGAATTGTCAGGTACTCCTTCAGCTCTTTTTTATCTGGGAAGGAGATCCCGTAGAGGCGAGTGAGCATCTCGCGCTTGGAGTCCGCTTTCCAGTAAGCTCCTGATGTCTTGAGCAGTTTGAACGCTTTAATTTTTCCAAGGCTTGGAAGGTGGGGTCCTCTGCACAGGTCAAAAAACTCACCTTGTGTGTATCCCGAGATCTCTCCCTCAAAACCCTCGATCAGCTCGCGCTTGTAAGGATTGTTTGGGAAGCGTGCGAGCGCCTCTTCGCGGTTTTTGAAGACCTGTCTTTTGGTGCGGAAGTTCTCTTTTAGAATTGCCTCTACCTCTTTTTCGATCTTCTCAAAATCCTCTTCTGAAACAATGAGATCGGCAAAGTCGTAGTAGAAGCCATTTTCAATTGGAGGGCCGATCGTCGGTTTTGCGTTTGGAAAGAGGCGAAGAATCGCTTGAGCGAGCACGTGAGCCGAGGTGTGCCAGAAGATCTCTTTGCCCTGCGGATCTTCAAAATTGAGAAGGATGACCTTGTCTCCCTCTTTGAGGGGGTGTGGTAGATCGTAGAGGGTCCCGTTGATGTTCATCGCTAGAGATTCATTCGGACCTCTTCGGTTCAGCTTCTCAGCTAGATCCAGGCCGCTGCCGCCCTCTGCGATCTCAACTTCTTTGCCATCAACGTAGACTTTCATCTTTGGAATCCTGATTTTTAAGGTATTGATAGAGTTCCGGATAGTGGCTCTTCAACCAGTTTTGCAGCTGCCTTTTTGGTTTTACCAGCTGCTTTCCGACATATCTTTCATCTGTAAAACGCGCATCTCTAACAAAGGGGCCGACATCGATTTTAACCGCGCGGTCTCCAATAAAGCCCAAGTTGGTTTTGACATTCGGATCGAGATCTTTGATCCCCTTGCGCGCAATCTGCGCTGGCAGGAGAAGGATCTGATCGACTGCCCTCTTGGCGCCTTCTATGTTGTTTTCAGCCATTAAACGATCGATGTGAGAATAGGCCATCTCAGCCTTTTTTTGCAGGAGAAATTGCACATCGTCTGCGAAGAGCAAGTGGGCGATTCCCAGCTTATCCACCAGTGTAAAGGAGGTCTTGAGCTCCTCATCCCTATTTAGGTGAACGCAAAGTAGACCCGTCTCCTCTTTAAATTCTTGGAAAGCGAGCTTGCAGCTTTCGAAGACCCTCTCCCTCTTTTTCCCATGGAGATGGTGCTGTTTGAAGAGTTTAAGAACATACTTTCCGTCGGCGCTTTGAAAGGCGTAGCAGGAGCCCCCGCTCGCCAGATAGAAAAATTTCTGAGAGAGCGCTTCGATGACCACAGGATCCGCTTTTTTCTGCGCCCCTCCCTCCATCCGAGTAAGTACCTTCTGCAGCGCAAAGCCATCCGTCTGCCAGTGGCAGAAGCGCTCGACACCCAGAAAAATCAACAGGAAGAGAGCTGCTTTATAAACTACTTTCATAGGAAACGTGTTTTAGTGAAAAATGATAACATGAATGGGATCCCTTTTTCAAAGACCTTCTTAGAGCTCGTAGAGGAGCAGCCTGCTGGGGAGCTGGGGGAGATCTTCGATCTCAAGCAGGAGGTTAGCCTCTGCTACGCGGACAGAGAAAGGGTCTTTAAAGAAAGTTTTAGATTTAGGGCGACGCGAAGGGCGCGCCTAACTGCCTGCTACCTTATAGATGAGAAGGGAGAGCTAAAAAGAGAGGCTCTACTAAAGCTGATTGGGCTTGGAGAGAAGATCCCTTACATCTTCTACCCTGACGGGACCTCTGATGCCAAGTTCATGCGCAGGTTCTGGAAGCTCCTTAAAAAATTAAGCCAGGACGCCTCTTTTGCAGCTCAACTTAAAAAGTTTTATGCTCCTGTCTGCCACCTTGCCGCTGAGCAGCTGATCCGAGACTCCCTGCTTCTTCCCTCCTCAGCTCCAGTTAGAGATGCAGAGGTCAAAAGAGCCGCTTTAGCCTCCTGCCTCTCTTCTCTTCGCCAGAACGTCGGCTCCTGTTTTGCAACTGCGCCAGCGATTCTCGTCCACGAGGAGCAGGTCGCAGCCTACCTAAACGACCTCTACGAACTCCTCACAACGGGAAGGCTTAAACGCACGATCGGAGGAGTGGAGCTTGTCGTTCCTCTAAGCCCTAGCTGGGGAGCTGATGAGATTAAGAGAAGAAGTCTCCTCACAGATCCGCACGCTCAGACCGACTGCGCTCTGCTTAAGGCCTGGGAGTTTACCATCGCCTCTTTTTGCGATGTGAAGATGGATTTTTCCAAGTGGAATCTCTATGCGAGTTTGGGACTTCATCCCGAGGAGAGAGGGGGCATCGGAGAGAGAATCCATCAGGAGCTGAGCGAGAAACTCGCGGAGTATAACCGCGAGATCGAAAAGGCGACAATGGATTATGAGATCGCTTTCGACCAGCTTAGAATGGCCGAAGTTCTTCTAAGACAAGCCGGATCAGAACGCGAAGCGAGCTCGAGAAAAGCTGAGTATCAGGCCAGGCACTACCACATGCAGGCCTGTTTAGAAAAGAGGGATACGATCTATGCCAAGGCGCAGGGTCTCTCTCAACTTCTCCCCTTTCTTCTCAAGCAGTATGAGGAGAAGTTCGTCTCCTATTTTCAAGAGGCGTACGATCCCGAGATGCGCGGGTATAAAGCTGCGCCTTATGAAGATAGCCCTGCCGGCTTCCGCTTAATTTATAAGCGAGGCCGCACCGATCCCTCTTTTTGGACCTGGATTCACACTCCTGAACAGTACATCGACTCTCTAGTCGACTTTTTTCGCAGCACAGAGAATGAGATTCTCGCCGCTTGTAAAACGACTCCAGAAAGGGAGGAGATCGTCAAGATTACAACCTCGATTATTCACCATCTTAGAAGTCAGCGCTTTCTCGAGGGTGCGATTCTCCGGATGGCAAAGGCGCACGAGGTGCCTCTCGTCAGAGATCCTCTTGCAGATCTGGATAAGATTGAAAAGAAGCCGTGGGCCTACACCTCCGGAGGCACGATGAATACTCTTTTAAAGAGCTACTTCCGCAGGGAGGGGATGGTCTCAGAGGAGGTAAAGCGTATGGAGGGAGCAGTTGAGCTCGGCATCTTCCTCGTCGATGCCATCAAACACCTTTCAGCTCACCTCTCCGATCCTTTTGTGAAGAGTCCTGAAAAGGGCGTTCTGATGCAATCTCCCACCCACGCTTTTATCCTGCATCCCGGCTCCCCTCTCTTTAAGGAGGGGTGGCAGGATGAGATCTACACCTACACGTGGGTGCGGGATAAGCTTCTCATTCCCGGAAGAGAGTTTTATGAGAATATCCGTCTAAGTCTCAAACAGCAGCAGCACCTGGTTGATGCTTTTGCCGATCTGCTCCCTCTCGATCTCGCACATCTTCTGCGCGGAAGGTTTTCCCCCTCAACTATAGATGCCACTCCATTCGAATTTAGGTGCGGGATGCTGGACGAGCTCGGCTCGATTTTCTCAGGGCAGGGAAGAGAGACTCCTGCATTTCTTGCGGATATGATCGACTCTCTTCTTTATGAGTCGCTGCCGCTTACCGATGGAAGACGCTGGAAAGAGAAAGTTAGAGATCTGTTGGGAGAGGATCCAGAAACAGAGAAGATTTTAGATGAGGCTACCTCTTATCCCGCACCATTTTTAGGAGCAAGAGAGATCCAAGAGGCTGCAAAGATCTGCTACCTCCTCTCTCAAAAAAGCGCCTTCACAACCGTCGATCTACATGAACTTGTCCTTGAACGCGCCCGTGCGCTCGGACTCTCACCCCCAGCTCCCTTCATCTTTGCCGACACCAACTGGACCGATAGTTTTTTTGCTCTCATTGTCAATCCCGGCAGCAGTGAGCTCGAGCTATGGCGCGTCGACCCGCTGGGGATAAAAGGAGAGCCGATGAGTAGTTGGAACTCCCACCTCCAAGCAAAGAGCCGCCACCCCTGGATCATCTACCCCCGCACCTTCGAATACACCATATGAAGAAGGGAAAGTAAAGCTACTCTAAAAGTTGGCCGAAATCGACTACCCTATCAAAGTAACCCTCATCTAAAACGGCATCTTCTATCCCGTTTACATGTATTAACACTGGCCTAATCGAAAAACGCTTCGGTAATTTTAAACGTTTTATTTTTTTCTCTATCTCTTCGATGACTTTTTTACTGATAGGGTCTTTTGAAAATTTGATTTCGCACAAATACAGATTATGAAAACGCGTTTGGATCATGTAATCGACCTGACACCCAGATTGCCTGATTGTTGGACTTTGAAAAAAAGGTCCATCCATGACTATTTCTTCGACTGAAATATTTAACATCTTCCAAAGAGCTTTAAAGTTATGGACAACAAGATTTTCAAATTGCAAACCCATAACGCCTTCCCAGCCAGGGAGATTATTCAACATGGAAGCCGATATCTTGCCCTTTTCAATTTTGATCCGATTCGGCGCTATATGTTTCAAATAAAAACGCAAATAATTATCGCTCAAGCGATAACGACTCAATTTTCTCTGCTTTCCGCTTTTTAGATCCCAGATGAAATCCCTTTTTATAAAGCCGGCTTTTACCAATTCATCTAGATACTGGCTATACAACCCTCCCTGACTTTTCCCAAGTTCCTTGCAAATTTGCGTAAGCTCTTTTGGACCATTCGCAAGACACGTTACAATTTTCTTGTGAATTCCCTTGCTGCGTGAAAAGAGATCGGAAAATATCTCATCAAATTCTCGGACGAGCAAGCCGCCTTTGGTAAAACAGAGGTCTCGAATGTTTTGCTCGGCAGGTAGGTTTGCTCTAATTTGCTCTAGATAGAGTGGGACTCCTCCGGTTATGGATAAAAGCTTGAATTTTTCGTAGGCTGAGATACGCGTTTCTTTGGGATGCCAGAAGGCATTACAGGAGCGCAGAGGAAGCTCTTCAAGGACAAGATCTATGGTGATCCTTCCAAGAAATCCAGTGCTGCTGAGAATGTTTTTTTCGATCCACGAAGAAATCGAGCCGCAAAGCGCAATAATTAAATTTGGATTTTTGCTGAAATACATATCCCAAGCAGTTTTCAGCTGTCCTAAGAAATGAGGGTCTTTGCCTCCCATCCAGGAGATTTCATCGAATACGATGAGAATCTGCCCTTCCAGGGTATGCTTGGAAAGATGCCAAAAAAGATCGCCCCAATTATCCGGCCTGACACCAGGAATCCCTGCTCTTTGGAGCTGATGAGCAAAGACGTCTCGTTGAGATTGAGCTGTTGTCCCGCGTACTGGAGGGTTTCCAGAAAAGAAAAAGCTTTTCATCTCTTTTCCAAACTCGGCCAAAAGCCTGCTTTTACCAATACGCCTCCTGCCTCGCACCACAATAAGGCTGGCGCTGTTTTTGCTTAAAAGTCCTTTCAGCCTATTCATTTCAGTTTCGCGACCAATAAATGGGGCGTGTTTCATCCAATTGCTCCTGTATTTTGAACGGCCCCTCGCCGCAATCCCGGCTCCTTCAGGGCCGGGTCCAGGCGGGATTCATATTCTCTTTTATCCTTAGCCGAAGAGAATCTCCTTTCTTCAGGAAGGAGTTCTTTAACATAAAATATCTTTTTCCCTATATAAGATCAATCCGTAAATAGGCAAAAGTCGATTTGCGGATAAATTTTTAGAGTCTAAAATACATCCGTAAATTAGCAAATGTCAATTTACGGATGTGTTTTTTAGCTATCTTTTTTAGAGCGCGCGCGACCCGGCTAAGTCTTGATTTAAGTCTACAAAGAAGGGGGGTGTTTTAGAGAGCAGGTCGGTATAAGACGGGGTTGTTTTATAGAAAGGCCCAAAGAGAGACATCGTAGCTCTCCAAAAAATGAATTCTAACTATTTAATATACAGGTTGTTATAGATTTTCATTGGCTAAGGCCTGCGGCACCTTGCAAAATCGAGGCCGGAGTTCGAATTTACAAGGTCGGATTAGAAGTTAGTCTTCCAGCCCTGGTGTTTTTTTAGAGGAATGATTTCGAAGCGCTCGACAGGCTGGTAGATCTGACGGTCTGTCACGCACTTGCGCTGCTTCTTATTCTTGGTGAAGAAGAACTCATAGAAGGGCACATTCACAATGATCTGTCCTTGGTAGTTGGTGCCAAAGAGCCCATCATGGCTCGCGACAAATTCTAGAGCGAGGTAGTCTCTGAACTGAGGGCGCACGCGCACCCTTCCGCCCCAAGACTCACGATCTGAACCAGAGAGGTAGTAGGGGCCTGCAGCTGCATAGAGCAGGAAGTTTGAAGACTTCACTATCATGTATCCGGCCTCGCCGTTAAATCCAGAGAGTGAGAACTCCCTTCTGCGGAAGATCGCAAAGAAATCCCCATCGAAATCATCGAATACGCACTTAATCTCATGCTCATGTCTTCCAAGTGGGATATAGCCGTTCACACGGAACTCCCACCGTTTGCAGAGCAGCTCTGTACCAAGGCCTAGCTGGTTGTAGTTGCCCATGCATCCTTGGCGGAAGTCGTAGTAGGCGTTCACGCCAAAGATGCGGCATCTAGAGTCGAAGATCTTTCTACCGATAATGCCCACGTTACCCGCATAGGTGTCGCCATACAGGTGGTGGGCTCTTAGATCTACCATCGGAATCGTATCGCCCTGGAGAGAGGCGGGAGCCAAGAGAAGTTCGGCTGTTGCATATCCTCGCTTGTAGCCAATTCCCTCTCTTTCGATAGAGCGGAGAGTGCCTCGTTTAGGCACAAACCAGCGGTTTGACTTCACATAAGGCTCGCTCGGGCTTTTTTCAGCGTTCAGGGAGTGGGAGGCGCTAATACTGGCTAGACTGCTTTTTGCCCTTTCTAATAGAGAGCCGAATCGAGGATAGACAGCTAGTTGTTCTCTGAGTTCATCAAAATTAAAGTAGGCGGATGGAACTCCAGATTTTCCAGAGAAGATCACCTTTCTTTTCTCGATTTCGTACTGAGAGTTTTCTCCAGAATCGAATAGATGCGCTCTACCTAACTTCTCTTGTTTATTCCAGATAGCAAAATCACCTTGTGCTTCAGGCTCGAAGAGGAGGAAGGTCTCTCGGTAAGGTAGAGAGCCTTCTTTTGTAAGAATCGGAGCTTGTAGCGACTGTCCCTTCCCCCCGTCTTTTTTAGATAAGATTTCTTGGTTCTGGTCAGGATTTTGATCGGAAAAAAGTGCTATTTTGGGGTTTTCTTGGGCATGTAAGGGCCCGCGCACGATCCCACTGGAGCATGCGATCACCATGCCGATAAAGACGTAAACTACTGACAATAAGGCACTCAAATTAGCTCAAAACGCCTCCTTCCCTCTTGCGTAGAGGGTCCCATTTCTCATTGTGCCAGGAAAAAAATGTATATTCAATTTTTTACTTGATAGTCGGAAAAGAAAAAGGGGTCTTTAGAAATTGCTGCAGCGCTGAAGGAGGCTTCGTCTACGGAAAGCTGGTGGTAGCGAGGCTGCTTTGGCAGTAGTTGTTGCTGAACGCCGCAACGCCATAGGTTACGGGTTCATTTTCGCCTCGGTTATGATCTTCAAATTGAAGAACATCTGCTGAGGTAGAGAAGATGCACTGCCCATTTCGGAAGATCCGATATCCTGCTGTGCTGGGATTAGGACTCGGCTCCCAACTTAGGACGTTGTAAAATTCGGTAAAGATATTGAATGCATTTGTTTTCTGGGTAACGCCCAGGTTGGTTGGAGGAAAAAAAATCGTTCCGGTTGTTGTCGCGCTGTGAACCACATTGTTCATCCCATCGAAATGGACCCAAACTGCAGCTTTGTAGTAGGAGTCTTTTCCTGCAGAAGCCGCTACACGAGGATAGCCATTCTCAGCTCCTTGGGATAGTGTATCATAACCCGGGACCCAGCAAGGACTAACAGCGAGAGAGACCAGTTTTGATGAATAGATTTCAATTGAATAGTTCGAAGAGTTATAGGCCATCATGGCAGACGTTGCAAAGCCGCACGGGTCCACAGAGAGATCAAAAGAGTAGCCGTATAAATTTGAACTTACAAAATCTAATTGTTGAGACCAGCTCTTTCCAAAAGGAGATATCGAACTTGAAGCTGAAAAAGAGAAGCCGTCATACGAGTTATTCCAAGTGGCGATTCCATTTCCATAGTCATCAATTGTTACCAGTGCTGTAAGAAAAGCAGGATTGAAGATGCCTGGTGGTGAAAGATCTGTCGGAGTCGTCCAACTTTTACCGAAAGGCTGCGAGGAGGCCTGTACCACCACTTCTGAATAGATATCTCCGCTGGCGTGATAGCGATACCAGATTGCGATCGCATTCCCGTTTTTATCAACGGCAACTTTCGGATATGCGCTATTGTATGAGTGGCTTGAGATGGTTTGAGCGCTGCTCCAGCTTCCATTCACTATTTTACTTGCTGCGAAAATGGTATCAACAGATGAGATCACCTCACGCCAGACTGCGACCGCTTTTCCATTTGCTCCAATTGCGATTTGCGGAGAGTCGGCTCCTTTATCGGAAAGCAGATCGGGTGTAGCTTGCCAGCTACCACCAGATAGTTTTGTCGATGATTCAATTCCATCGGCTCCAACCCAAACAGCAATTAAGTTGCCGCTTGTATCTACAGCAATTTGCGGTGAAGAACTTGACGAGGATGAGAGCGAGATGGGGGTAGACCAGTTTTTATTGGATGGTTGAGATGAGGTCCAAATCAGATCATTCTGTATCCAGATAAGGGTTGCATTTCCGTTTATATCGACGACAAGGCTCGGAGAAGAGGCTTGAGAGTCTGAGACAGCTATGGGCTCAGACCAGCTTCCTTCGAATGAGAAGTTGCTAGAGATCACCACTCCATTTTCAATCCAAGCTGCAACTGCATTGCCGGCGGTGTCGATTCCGATCCGCGGATCTGAAGCGTCTTGTCCTTTTGAAGAGATCGTCACAGGGGGAGAGGTCCACGACGACGCCTCGAGAGAAGAAAAACAGTGAAGAATTACTAGCGCAAAACAGAGAGATTTTTTCATTTTTTCCTCTTATCTTTTGACGGAAACTATAAAGAAAAGCTGAAGAAAAGCAAAAAAAATCTTGCATGCAATCATTTTTTTAAGATCTAATTGCCCACTTGGCAAATAAATGATTCTGGTGTGAAGAACACCTCACGCAAAACGACACCGCTCCTCTACCGACAAAGTCCCTCCACAAACGAATACCGCAAGCCGATGAATCTCGAAGAAGAAGAGTTAAACCCTGCATAATGCAGCCCGAGTAGGGGTTTAATTCGAAAAAAACCTTCAAGCTCGGGTTGCAATGGCGGTAAACATGAAAAGGTTTCTGATTCTTGCGCTGGCGTTAAGCGCTCTCTCTTCAGAGCTAATGTCCAACGATCTCTCTTGGAACTCTCCGGTCACGGTCTCAACTGCAGGCGTCGATGCTAGCGATCCAAACATCGTGATGGATCCTAGTGGCAATGCAACAGCAGCTTGGGTTGAAGGTGGATTTGTCAAAGCCAGCTCACAGCCTGTGGGCGGAAGCTGGAGCGCACTCACAACGCTTTCTGGTTCTGGAGCGTCTCTTCCAAAATTAGGAATTGATACAGCCGGGAATGTCACTGCAATCTGGCTTGAAGGCGGAATTGTTAAAACTGCAGCTCTGCCTTTTGGCGGAAGCTGGAGCGTTGCAAGCAACGTCTCTGGAATCATAGGAGCGGCATCTGATCCTCGTCTTGCTGTGGATAGCTCAGGAAACGCAGTAGCTGCCTGGGTTAAGGGAGGCCTCATTGAGGTTTCAAAAAAGCCATTCGGCGGAAGCTGGAGCCTTGTGAATACTTTTTCTTTAAATCCGGCTTCAGATAATCCCAAAGTAGCAATTGGCGGCGGAAGAGCTCTTGTAACATGGCATGCAGTCTCTAGTGGACAGGATCAGATTCTCGCATCGACATCGACGGTTGCGGGCAGCTGGGGAACAGTTCAAAATCTCATTTTTGCAGCAACTGCAGGGCATAATCACAACTATCCTCGCGGAGCGATGGATACATCAGGAAATGCACGCGTGATCTGGTTTAGATCGGATCTCTCTGGATCGGACTATATCAACGATGTCGTTATAAGCTCATCTCTGCTTAGCGGAGCTGCGAGTTGGGATACTCCCGTTCAGCTCTCAAATGTAGGGATGCGTAATCCCTCAGAGCTGATCAACCGCATCGCTTTTGATCAGAATGGCAATGCAATTGCTGTCTGGACCTCATCCACAGATGGTTCGACTTTTAACGTTGAATCGACTGTAGTGCAGCATGGGGGAGTTTTAAACAACTCTACTCAAGTTGCAGGGAATAACAAATATGCATTTTCTGCCGATCTTGCAGTTAACAGTTTGGGTTGCGCGCTAATCCCTGTAATGGTTTTTGATGGAACGAATTCATCTATTTTTGCTCAAGAAACGGATTTTGGTGGTTTTGAAGTTAACGTTTTTACCGATTCAGCCCTGATTTCTACAGGAGCTGATAATGCATATCCTCGCGCTGCGACGGGATACTCTGCCGGCACAGTCAATGCTGCGGTGGCTTGGATTAATTTCGATGGGGCGCATAAAGTCATACAAATTGCTACCGGAACAAAACCGATTGTTGCACCACCAACAGGTCTTGGTGTAGTACAAGGCAGCAGTAATTTTGGAGTGTTTACAGAGTATTACAATACATTCACTTGGACTGCAAGTACCGATCCAAATCTAACTGGCTATGTCTTTTATCGAGATGGCGTGCTGTTTGCAACTGCGGGACCTACTGATACACAAATAGTAGATCATAATAGGGTCCAGAATGGAGCTGTGACCTACAGTATAGCGGCCTTCGATAATAGGCTTATACAAAGCCCAATTGTTAGCGTTAGCTTCCCTTAAAAAAGGAGGAAGATTTTGAATCCGGTGGAGCTTAATAGCTCCGCCGGTCTTGTCCTTGTCGATCTTGAAAAACAAGATTAAGATCGCAAGCAAGCTGAAGGTTTTTATTTCAAAAACAAAGGTTGAACGATGAAAAAACTATTTACTCTCTTTTTCACGATACTCTCTCTTTCTCAGCTGATGGCTGATGATATCGTCTGGACATTTCCTCCCACCACTCTTTCGACAGCAACAGTGAACTCTTCAGATCCACAAATTGCGATCGATGCAAATGGCGATCTTGTTGCTGCATGGGTGGAAAATGGTTTTATTAAAGCTAGCACAAAAACTGTAAGTGGAAGTTGGGTAGCGCCTGTGACCCTCTCTGCTACAGGGGCCTCTTCTCCAAGGATCACTGCAGACTTGAGTGGAAATGCTGCCGCGATCTGGCTGGAAGGTGGAGTGGTTAAAGGGGCTACGAAGCCTTTTGCAGGAAGCTGGACGAGCTCTACCACTCTATCTTCAACGACTGCAACATCTCCAAGCCTCGCAGTCGACGCAGCTGGAGATGTAGTAGCGGTGTGGGCAAGAGGGGCAAATATTGAATCTTCAACAAAACTCTTTGGAGCCGCTTGGCAGGCAAAGGTGCAAATCACAAGTGCAGCAGCTGCAGCTCCTCATGTTGCAATTGGAGGATCTGGTGCAAATACAAGAGCGGTAGTTGTCTGGCAGGGAACATCAAGCGGAGCAAATGTTGTATTTGCTTCCTCTAAACTGATCTCTGGATCTTGGAGCGCGCAACAGGTGATCTCAGATATAAACCACAGTGCAGGATATGCGCATGTTGCTCTTGATGCGAGTGCAAATGCCACTGCTGTCTGGTATGAGTATAACCTGACAGGATCGATCTATTCGCAAGTTACTGCCCAAGCTGCGACGAGAGATGCAGCGACTGGAGTTTGGAGCCCAGCGGTTGCTATCTCCTCTCCTGGAGCTTTCAATCCTGCGAATCTGGTTGCTCGTGTAAGTTATGATGCAAATGGCAATGCTATTGCGATCTGGAACAACTCTTTTGATGGCGCAACTTTTACTATCCAATCAGCGGTAAAACCAGTGCGAGAAGACTGGAGCACACCCGTTGAAGTAGTAAATAATCTCTACGCGTATGAGGTGGATTTGGCCGTTAGCTCATTGGGAGACGCAATCGCCTCTTACATGTTCTATAACGGCTCCTCTCTGCTCGTACAATCCACAGAGATAAACTTCTCCGGCTTCCTAGAGAACGCCTGGGCAGTTCCTATCAACCTCTCTTCCGGAACCAACAACGGGTTTCCTCGCCTGGCTGCCACTCTCACAGGAAATGTGATCAATGCAGCTGCAGTCTGGATCAACTCAAATAGCCATACGACTATCCAGGCAGCAACAGGAACGAAAGCGGTTGTGCTTCCTCCTTCAGGGCTATCTGTAACTCAGAGCGTCAATAACTTTGGCGTCTTTAATGAGTATTACAACACTCTGAGCTGGACCGCTAGCACCGATCCAGATCTCGTTGGCTACGCTATTTTCCGCAATGGCGTATTCTTCGAAACAGTGGGTGCAACGGTTGTGAGCATCGTCGATCACAACAAAGCTCAAAACGGACCTGTGACTTATGGTGTGGCGGCTATCAATAGCCAAAACTCCCAGAGCCGCGTGGTTAACGTCAGCTTTCCTTAAACTGAAACAAACAGTTTTGTGAATTGCAAAGGCGCCTCCCTTCGGAGGCGCTTTTTATTTTTTTGGAAATTCTCAGAAAAGGTCCCTCTCTTCCTCTGTGATCTTCGTGATCTCTGTGGTAGAAAAATCTTCTGTTTTGATACGGAAAGCTGAGCATTTTTTAAAACATAAAATCATAAAATTATTAAGATTTTCTACCACAGAGATCACGAAGATCACAGAGGAAGAAAGAGAAAAGAGCTTATCTCACTAGTTAAAGAATCTCCTCTTTTTAGAAAGGAGTTCTTTAAAATAGTGGGATAGGTTCATAGGTTTATAACCGTTTGATGATGGTCATGAATGCGGCAATACCAGTGGTTGAGCCGTCAGTGGAGTTCATATTTAAGGTGTTAACATCGTTGCGCAGAACAAGAGTAGATCCGCCTGGAGTTGTGAGGTTGATGATAGTAGTAAGTCCAAATGGGAATCCAGGTCCACCTGTGCAAGCGTTGGTGAGTCGCTGGTTATTTGGAGCAGAAGCAGCGCCATTTATTCGTATAGAAATACTAGACTGTGTGTTGACGCCTACCTGCGGTATGATACCCCAAGTAATTTGATAATAACCCACATCAGCAATATTTATTCGAGTGCCTGCGCCGCCGCCGAGAGGTGTTATCGATATTTTTGATCCTACGGGCTGATTGGTAATTTGTGAAAACGGAATGGCATTGCCAGCAGTCACGACTATTGGAGCCGCTGCGTTTCCAGTACCCGGAACGAAAATCCATGCAAAATCATATGACAAGCTTCCTTGGGGTCCCGTGGGTCCCGTTGGACCCGTTGCGCCGGTGCGGCCCGTAGGTCCAGTCGGACCGGTCGCGCCTGTTGGCCCCGTGGGGCCCGTAGGTCCAGTAGGTCCAGTCGGACCTGTTGCTCCCGTGGGCCCCGTTGCACCAGTTGCTCCCGTCGGGCCTGTTGGCCCCGTGGGACCCGTTGCTCCTGTTGGACCTGTTGCGCCGGTGCGTCCAGTTGGCCCAGTAGGGCCTGTTGCTCCAGTAGGTCCAGTCGGACCTGTCGGGCCCGTTGCGCCGGTTGGCCCAGTTGCTCCAGTAGGTCCCGTTGCTCCTGTTGGACCTGTTGCGCCGGTGCGTCCAGTTGGCCCGGTAGGGCCAGTTGTTCCCTTAGGTCCAGTCGGACCCGTTGCCCCTGTTGGTCCAGTCGGACCTGTTGCTCCTGTTGGACCTGTTGCGCCAGTAGCTCCGGTAGGACCTGTTGCGCCAGTAGGTCCAGTTGGTCCTGTCGGTCCAGTAGGGCCTGTGGCTCCGGTTGGCCCCGTCGGACCGGTTGCGCCAGTAGGTCCAGTTGGTCCTGTTGTACCGGTAGGCCCCGTCGGACCGGTTGCCCCAGTAGGTCCAGTTGGACCTGTCGCTCCAGTAGGTCCAGTTGGACCTGTCGGACCAGTAGGTCCAGTTGGACCTGTCGCTCCAGTAGGTCCAGTTGGACCTGTCGGACCAGTTGCTCCAGTAGCGCCTGTCGCTCCAGTTGGACCTGTCGGACCAGTTGCTCCAGTAGCGCCTGTCGCTCCAGTTGGACCCGTTGCCCCAGTAGGTCCAGTGGGACCCGTTGAACCGGTAGGACCAGTCGCACCAGTAGCGCCTGTCGCTCCAGTTGGCCCCGTTACCCCAGTAGGACCCGTTGCACCGGTAGGACCGGTTGCCCCAGTAGGTCCAGTTGGTCCTGTTGTACCAGTAGGCCCCGTCGGACCGGTTGCCCCAGTAGGTCCGGTTGGACCTGTTGCACCAGTAGGTCCAGTAGCGCCTGTCGCTCCAGTCGATCCCGTTGCTCCAGTAGGTCCAGTGGGACCCGTTGCACCCGTCGGTCCAGTTGGACCAGTGGGGCCGGTCGGACCCGTTGCACCGGTAGGACCCGTTGCACCAGTAGCGCCTATCGTTCCAGTTGGCCCCGTTGCGCCAGTAGGTCCAGTGGGACCCGTTGCTCCTGTGGGTCCAGTCGGACCAGTAGGTCCAGTGGGACCCGTTGCACCGGTAGGTCCAGTCGCACCAGTAGGCCCCGTCGGACCGGTTGCGCCAGTAGGTCCAGTTGGGCCGGTCGGACCAGTAGGTCCAGTGGGACCCGTCGCGCCCGTCGGTCCAGTAGGACCAGTAGGTCCAGTGGGTCCAGTCGGACCAGTCGGACCCGTTGCTCCTGTAGCTCCAGTCGGACCAGTGGGTCCAGTCGGACCAGTCGGACCCGTTGCTCCTGTAGCTCCAGTCGGACCAGTAGGTCCAGTGGAACCCGTTGCTCCAGTCGGACCAGTTGGACCAGTTGCACCAGTGGCTCCAGTGGAACCTGTTGCTCCAGTCGGAC
Source organism: Chlamydiales bacterium (assembly GCA_016185065.1). Taxonomy (NCBI): domain Bacteria; kingdom Pseudomonadati; phylum Chlamydiota; class Chlamydiia; order Chlamydiales; species Chlamydiales bacterium. The sequence goes on along the minus strand of JACPOL010000001.1, from coordinate 75,423 downwards.
CAGTTGGACCAGTGGGGCCGGTCGGACCCGTTGTTCCCGTGGGGCCAGTCGCGCCAGTTGGGCCGGTCGGACCCGTTGCTCCGGTGGGACCTGTCGCTCCTGTGGCCCCAGTGACTCCAGTGGGACCCGTTGCTCCGGTGGGGCCAGTGGCTCCTGTTGGACCCGTTGCTCCCGTAGCTCCAGTTGCACCTGTGCCCCCAGTGGGACCCGTTGCTCCGGTGGGACCTGTCGCTCCCGTCGGTCCAGTTGAGCCTGTGGCCCCTGTCGAACCAGTCGGGCCCGTTGCGCCTGTCGGGCCTATATCCCCTGTTGGACCAGTTGGGCCCGTTGCACCTGTTGGTCCCGTCGCCCCAAGAGGTCCATCTAGTCCCGTTGCTCCCGTAGCACCTGTAGGCCCTGTAGGACCAGTGACTCCGGTAGGACCCGTTGGTCCGCTGGATCCAGTTGCTCCGGTTGAGCCCGTAGGTCCCGTCGGTCCGGTGGCCCCCGTCGGTCCAATTGAGCCTGTTGAGCCTGTTGGTCCCGTCGGGCCAGTTGCCCCAGTGGGCCCATCAAGCCCCGCTGCTCCTGTTGGGCCTGTGGCTCCGGTCGGACCAGTTGGACCTGTTGCACCATTAGATCCGGTCGCACCAGCAGCTCCCGTCGGACCTGTTGGACCAGTTGCTCCTGTCTCTCCTATAGCAACCATTGGGCCTGTTGAGCCAGTCGCGCCTGTTGGTCCCGTCACGCCAGTAGGACCCTTCGAACCGGCAGCTCCTGCAGACCCCGTTGCTCCAGTTGGGCCTGTGGGTCCTGTCGCTCCCACGTGCCCCATCTCGCCTGTCGGTCCAGTTTGCCCCGGCCCTCCCCCGCCTGTGCAACCAGAGCACGTCCCAGTTGGTCCGACTGGTCCAACAGGACCTGGTGGTCCTTGGATGGGACGCTTGGGACAGTTGGAGCACTCTCCTTTGGCAACAAGGATGTGTCCAGGTGGAACAAGTCTGTCGTAATTTGTGAGATGGTGCAAAGGATCATCGTTTGCATCAGCGCTGATGAGAGAAGGAAGAGAGGCTAAAGCTGCAAATAGATATAGAGTTGATCTTTTCATTTATTGCAATTTGACGATGGTCATATATGCACAAACACCGGAGGTTGAAGTGTCGGTGGTATTTAGAGTTGCGTTGGTGCCATCGTTGCGTAGAAGAAGAGTAGATCCACCGGGATTTGTGAGTGCGATGATGTTAGTAAGCCCTGCCATTGTTCGGTTTCCTCCGGCCATTGTTTGGGTGACCTGCTGGTCGGCTTGCGCAACGCCATTTACTAACAAGGTGAACTTGAGGTTTGTTATGTTGGTGTTATTTTGCACACCCCAGCTAACCTGATAAAAACCCACATCATTAATAACTATTTGAGTGCCAGTAGGAGCGCCGAGCTGGTTTAGCGATATTTTAGATCCTGGAGGCTGATTGGCAATTTGTGAAAACGGAACGCTTGTGGGGTTGCCCGCCCCACCTACAAGTGTGTTTGTTCCACCAGGTTGAAAAATCCAGGCAAAGTCAAATAACATGGTACCCCGAGGACCTGTAGGCCCAGTGGGACCCGTCGGGCCTGTAGGTCCTGTTGGGCCAGTTGCGCCAGTAGGTCCAGTTGGGCCTGTCGCACCGGTTGGTCCCGTCGGACCAGTTGCTCCTGTAGGCCCTGTCCGACCTGTAGGCCCCGTTGGACCAGTTGCTCCCGTTGGCCCCGTCGGACCTGTTGGTCCAGTAGGCCCTGTCGCACCTGTGGGTCCGGTCGGGCCAGTGGCTCCTGTTGGTCCAGTAGGCCCTGTCGCACCTGTGGGTCCAGTCGGGCCAGTTGCGCCTGTTGGTCCAGTAGGCCCCGTCGGACCTGTTGGTCCAGTAGGCCCTGTCGAACCTGTAGGTCCAGTCGGGCCAGTGGCTCCCGTTGCTCCTGTCGGACCAGTCGCACCAGTCGGACCTGTTGCTCCCGTAGGACCTGTTGCTCCCGTAGGACCTGTTGCTCCCGTAGGACCTGTCGCACCCGTGGGTCCAGTCGGGCCAGTTGCGCCTGTAGGCCCTGTCGGGCCAGTGGCTCCTGTTGCTCCAGTCGGTCCAGTAGGACCTGTCGCACCTGTGGGTCCAGTTGCGCCTGTAGGCCCCGTCGGGCCAGTGGCTCCTGTTGCTCCTGTCGGTCCAGTAGGACCTGTCGCACCTGTGGGTCCAGTCGGGCCAGTTGCACCTGTGGGTCCAGTAGGCCCTGTCGCACCTGTAGGTCCAGTCGGGCCAGTTGCGCCTGTAGGCCCCGTCGGTCCAGTGGCTCCTGTTGCTCCTGTCGGTCCAGTGGCTCCTGTTGCTCCTGTCGGTCCAGTAGGCCCTGTCGCACCTGTGGGTCCAGTCGGGCCAGTTGCGCCTGTAGGCCCCGTTGGGCCAGTAGACCCTGTTGCTCCCGTAGGACCTGTCGCACCTGTGGGTCCAGTCGGGCCAGTTGCGCCTGTAGGCCCCGTTGGACCAGTAGACCCTGTTGCTCCCGTAGGACCTGTCGCACCTGTGGGTCCAGTCGGGCCAGTTGCGCCTGTAGGCCCCGTAGGGCCGGTTGCACCAGTAGGACCTGTTGCGCCTGTAGGACCTGTTGCACCTGTGGGTCCAGTTGCGCCTGTAGGCCCCGTCGGTCCAGTGGCTCCTGTTGTTCCTGTCGGTCCAGTAGGACCCGTCGCACCTGTGGGTCCAGTCGGACCCGTGTCTCCCGTAGGACCCGTTGGGCCCGTTGCTCCCGTCGGGCCGGTTGCACCAGTAGGTCCAATAGGACCTGTTGCTCCCGTCGGGCCGGTTGCACCAGTAGGACCTGTCGCACCTGTGGGTCCAGTCGGGCCAGTTGCGCCTGTAGGCCCCGTTGGGCCAGTTGCGCCTGTGGGTCCAGTCGGGCCAGTTGCGCCTGTAGGCCCCGTTGGACCAGTAGACCCTGTTGCTCCTGTAGGACCTGTCGCTCCCGTCGGTCCCGTTGGACCAGTTGGTCCTGTGGCCCCCGTCGGACCAGTTGGTCCTGCATCACCCGTTGCGCCAGTTGGCCCTGTCGCACCCGTAGGTCCAGTAGGACCTGTTGCTCCGGTAGGGCCCGTTGCACCAGTGGGTCCGGTTGCGCCTGTTGCTCCCGTCGGGCCGGTTGCACCAGTAGGACCTGTCGCACCTGTCGGACCTGTTGCTCCAGTGGGACCTGTCGCTCCAGTTGGCCCTGTCGCTCCCGTAGGTCCAGTCGGGCCGGTCGCACCGGTAGGTCCAGTCGAACCTGTTACTCCAGTAGGACCTGTTGCTCCTGCCGGACCAGTTGGACCAGTGGGGCCCGTGGCCCCCGTCGGACCAGTTGGGCCCGTATCACCTGTTGCACCAGTGGGTCCGGTTGCGCCTGTTGCTCCCGTCGGGCCGGTTGCACCAGTAGGACCTGTTGCTCCCGTCGGGCCGGTTGCACCAGTAGGACCTGTCGCACCGGTCGGACCAGTTGGCCCAGTCGCCCCGGTAGGTCCCGTTTCCCCCATCGCTCCAGTGGGACCTGTCGCACCTGTGGGTCCCGTTGGTCCGGTTGCACCGGTTGGACCTGTTGCTCCCGTCGGTCCCGTTGGCCCAGTGGGGCCTGTGGCCCCCGTCGCACCAGTTGGGCCCGTATCACCTGTTGGACCAGTCGGTCCAGTTGGCCCAGTAGGTCCGGTCGCACCTGTAGGTCCTGTCGACCCCATTAGACCAGTGGGGCCTGTAGGTCCAGTCGGTCCGGTCGGACCCGTTGGGCCTGTATCACCCGTTGCTCCCGTCGGTCCAGTTGGCCCAGCAGGCCCAGTCGCACCTGTAGGTCCTGTCGGTCCGGTTGGACCAGTGGGGCCTGTAGCACCTGCTACGCCTGTCGCTCCTGTTGGGCCGGTCGAACCAGTCGGTCCAGTCGGTCCGGTTGCTCCCAGAGGGCCCGTTGCTCCGGTTGGTCCAGTGGGACCTGTAGGTCCTGTTGTTCCCGTTCCTCCACCTGTACAGCTCGAGGAAGGGCCAGTTGGTCCTGTGGGACCAACAGGTCCCGGCGGTCCTTGGATGGGACGCTTGGGACAGTCGGAGCACTCTCCCTTGGCGACGAGGATCTGTCCAGGCGGAACTAGTCTGTCGTAATTTGTGAGGTAGCGCAAAGCATCATCGTTTGCATCTGCGCTGATGAGAGAAGGAAGAGAAGTTAAAGCTGCAAAAAGATAGCGAACGAAGAGAGCCCTCTTCCCAGATCTTGGGAATTTATTGACCCGTCGGGTAAATAATATTCGTCTTTTCATATCTGGAAAAAGCAAACGCGATGGAGAAATCGTAATAGAACTTTTTTACATCTTTTTTCGATTGGACTCAACGAAAAAATAACATGATCCGCATCAAGAGCTTGCTCACTTCTATTTTGCGTTGTAAACCAAGAGTACAGGATAAAGAAGATCGCCCTTAAAACTGGGCGGCAGGATGTGCAGGATAAGAGAAAATCATTATCCTCAATATCCTGCCGCTCCATTGAAATGGAGCGATCCTATCAGCGAAGCGGATCCTGTTTTCTTTGGATCTCTCTGGTTATCGAGCTGTTGCGGGCAAAACGCGGATTCGCGTAGTCTTCATGCGTGAAAACAATTATCGCTGCGCTACTTCTATTCTGCTGGATGCCGCTGGCTCACTGCTTGTATCAGGGAAATCCCGCTCTTCCAAAATGCCCTGAAGAGGGCTTCTTCCTTGCGAAAGAGGCGGAGCTCGGCTTGCGTTTGGGATACGAGGGAGATTTTGTCTGGAATCGCAAGATGAGTGGAGCTGAGAAGTTTCAGATCCTTGAAAACTTTGGCACAGCGACTGCTACTCTTTTCGATCGTCTGGATCTCTATGTCAGCGGGGGAAGTTTTTCTGCAGAAATCCGCAAGCAGAGCAGGATGCGGCGGCTAGAGTTTAATACGCATGCAGGGGCGGCGTGGAAGGTGGGCGCGCGGGGGGTGATTTACGAGTATGGAAATACCTTCCTCTCGCTTAGCGCCAGCTATCTGCAGGCGCATCCCTCGCTAAAAGAGGTCTCTCTGAATGGAACGCCTCTTGCAAGAAAAGGCGCTAAGCTCTTTTATCACGAGATAGGGGCGGGTCTGGGAGTTGCGCATAAGATCGATATCTTTGTGCCTTATGTTGGCATAGAGGGCTCCTATGCGAGAAGCCGGCTCGAGCATCTGAAGCAGATTGGAGAGAGCAGCATTAAACTGCATAGCCGCTCTCCCGTCGGTCTGTTTCTAGGCTGCGGATTCTCTCCCGGAATAAAAGTGATTGTCAATATCGAGGTGCGTCTTGTCGATGAGCAGGCCATTACACTCGCAGGCGACCTCAAGTTTTAGGTCGGATTCTTTTTCTTTGAAAAAAATGGCTTCTCTCTCTGAGAATGTCTCCTTCTATTCCACGCATCAAGGGCATCAAGGAGAATTTCGATGAAAATGTTAGAGCGTCTACTTCCGTTTTTTTGTGCAGCTACTCTTTTCACTGCAACGGTAGAGGCGGATACGATCGATCAGGGCGGTGCTGGAGGAGATATCGACGCTAGAGAGATCCAGGCTCTTCGCGAGTGGATCAACACGAAGCGTCAAGTTACCGTTAAGGAGAAGGGTGGTTCGCTTGCGATCAGCGGCGAGGTACGCACCGAGATGCAGGCGGCATACGAGACGGTAAATGGAGAGAGTCAGCGCGGCGCAAGGACTCCATTTGGAGTTCCTCACGAGGTGTTCGACGTCGAAGTCAATCTGATGTTCGACTATCGCACCGATCGCTCGTGGGCATCTGTGAAGCTCGAATTCGATAACAACGCCGGTATTTTTGGTGGAACTCTCAACAGATTGAAGCTTGAAAGAGCCTATTTTGGCGTGAGACTCATGGAGCTTAGCTCTGTGATTGTCGACGTTGAACTGGGCCGCAGAAGAATGAACTCCTTCCTCGACTCCAAACTTGAGGGAGACTCTTTCTTCGATGGAATCTTTCTTAAATACGATCAAGCTTTTGAGACGATTGCAGACTTCTACATTCACGCGGGTCCATTCTTAATCGATGAGCGCGCATATCAGTATGGCTACCTGGGCGAGATCGGACTTCTAGATGTGGCAGACACCGGCTTCTACACCAAATACCTACTTATCGACTGGAAGACGAAGCATTTCGAAGATCCAATTAAAAATGAGCGCTTTAACTTCATCGTCTCACAGCTGCTCTTTGGATATAAGTTTCTTCCTCCAACATTCCAAAAAATTGTTGTTCTCTACGCAGCAGGCCTATGGAACCACACCGCTAAGAAACTCAAAGTTACCAACCATAGACGCGCAAACTGGGGCGCATATACAGGCCTTTCTATCGGTGAGCTAAAGAAAAAGGGAGACTGGGCTCTCGATACAAGCTACCAGGTTGCAGCGGCTCAGGTTGTTCCCGACTTTGATGCAGCGGGGCTTGGCATTGGAAATACAGCAGGCGCGGGTCTTTATAACACTAAAGTCGATGGCACAGGTGTTGCGACTACACGTAAAAATGCGGCTGGGAATAACAACTACCAGGGCTACAACATTACCTTCGAGTATCTCCTCACAAACAACCTCGTTCTTTTCCAGAGCTGGACGCAGTCCTTCACTCTGGATGATTCGATAGGGCCTACTCGCCGTTACAAGCAGTACGAGATAGAATTCAACTACGCCTTCTAGGAAGACCCGCCCGGGAGAAGCGCTCGGCCCGCTGGCAAAGTGGACATTAGTGGACGGAGTGAACAAGCGGGCAAGAAAGAAGGAAAAGAGAGTCTCTTTCTTTCTTCAGCGCGCGTCCACTCCGTCCACTTCCTGTCCACCTCGTCCACTAATGTCCACCTCTTCTCCGAGCGCTCTTCGCTCTTCCTATTTCTTAAGCTGAACGGCCCCTCGCCGCAATCTCGGCTCTTCAGGGCCGAGTCTAGGCGGGATTCATATTCTCTTTTATCCTTACGCCGAAGAGAATCTCCTTTCTTTAGGAAGGAGTTCTTTAAAGGAGACGGTCTGGCGATAGGGGCCGGGCTGGATGTCGACGAGGATGTAGGAGGCGTTTGGGCGAGAGAAGCGCTTCCAGAAAGGAAGGGCCTTCGGATCGACTGCAGGAAGGGATGTTAACCCGAGGAAGCAGGGGCGCATCTCCTCTTTTGGTTCCGGAAGCTTCTCCCTGCCCTTTTCTGCTGTCAAAAAATGAACTGAGAAGAAGAGCTTATTGAGCCAACTTAAATTCTTTTCTGAAGATTTAATCACGAAAAGCTGAGCATTGGGAATGAGATCCAGGAGAATAAGAGCTTTCTTCATGCTCGGGTTTTCCAAGATGACGACCGCATCAGGCGACTTTTCCAAAAGTTCAGATCCTGTGATCTTAAGTTTCCAGAAGATGGAGGCCTTGCGAGCGAAGTAGGGTAGCGAGAGATCAGAGAGTCTTCCGATAAACCAGAGCGAGACCAGGAGGGTGCAGCCGCCAAGCACGGCAAAGCCTGTTGCAGAAGAGAGCTCGAGAACATTTCCAAATAGATAGAGAGCGATAGAGGCGACGAGAACGCCGCAAAAACTTAGAAAGTTAGCGGCTGCGATCACCTGCCCCCTGTGCTCATGAGGGCTGGCGAGCTGGGTATAAGAGTCGAAGGGAACGATGAACGCCCCGCCGAAGATACCCAGCAGAATAAGAAGTAGTACAGCGGTGATGAGGCTGGTTGAGGTGGCGGAGAGGAGGAAGAGAAGAAGCGAAATGGCCACTCCCGCAAGGCAGGAGAGCCCAAGTTCGATCTGCTTTTTTGAGGCCTTCCCTGCGATAAAGGAGCCGATGGCAATGCCAAGAGCGGTCGGAAGAAAGAGATAACCTCCCGCAATATCGCTCAAATGAAGAGATTGCATCGCATAGGGAATGATGTTGAGCTGGGTGAAGGCTCCGATAAATAGAAAGTAGGCCGAGCCGAAGATCGAAAGGAGTAGGTGCTTTCTTCCTTTGCAAAAGCAGAGAGTCCGGTAGATCTCGCGGAGAAAGAGGGGATTGATCTCTTTTTCAGAGCCTTGAGGAAGAGTCCTCTTGATTCCAAAACTGGAGGCCAATCCGATTAGCGCCATCACAAGGCAGAACGCGGCAGTAAGAACGAATTTGCGGCCTGTGATCTCTGTAAAAAACGAGGCGAAAAACGTTCCCAAGATCATGGCGAGGTAGGTGAAGCCCGTGATCAAGCCGTTTGCCTTTGAGACTCGATCGCGGACGACGATCTCTGGGATGATCCCATACTTGGAAGGACCAAACATCGCGCTATGTGACGCGAGGAGGAAGAGAAGAGTGTAGCCCGCCCAGATGCTCCGATATCCAAAGGCGAAGAGGGCGAGGGTCATGATAAGGACCTCTGCGATCTTCATCATTACCAGCAGCTTCTGCTTGCTAAAACGGTCGGCGAGCACCCCTGCAGTAGAGGAGAAGAGGAGAAATGGGAGCACGAAGGTGGCTCCTGCCGCCGAGACGATGAGATTTGCCTTTTCGGGACCCTTGATATCGATAACGAGGAAGACTAGGATCAGCTTGAACATGTTGTCGTTCATTGCGCCTAAAAACTGAGAGAGATTTAGAAACGCGAGGGAGTGGCGCCTCTCCTTGGAAAGTCCCGGAAGGCTAAGCATGTGACGCTTAAGAGCGGATAAAGAATCCCGAGAAAATAAAGACATGTCCCTATAAATTGAGAGTCAATAATCCTCACTCTAACAGCTATGAAAAATGCCGGCGAGCTTAATTCTCAAATTATTCTTAGCAATAAGCTGGAAGAGCTCGCTGACGCTTTGAAAGAGCGCCTCTTTTTTTCAGGAGGGCACCCCTTCGATCGCAGGGTAGTTATCGTCCCTAGTCTCAACATCAAACGTTTTCTTATGATGCGGTATGCAGACGATCCCGATCTGCAGATCGCAGCTGGCATCGAGATCTACACCCTCTCCCAAGCGATGGGGGAGCTATTTGAAAAAGATGAGAGGAGGAGGGTCCCCACTCTTCTAGAGCTCTCTTTCCAAATCGAAGAGGAGATCTGGAAGCTCAAAAGTGTGCAGGATGAGGACGAGAAGGCGCTTCTGTCCCCTCTCTTTTCATACGTAGCAGATGAAGAGAATATCGCTCCACTTAGCGAAGAGCTAGCTCTTCTCTTTTTGCGTTATGGAAGACAAGAGAGAGCATTCCTCGATGATTGGCTTGGTCAGGAGGGGTGGCAGCAGTCTCTCTGGAGAAGAATTTTTAATCCTACTTCCAGATGGATCCCACTTTCTCAGCTGGTTGAGAGCACATCTCCAGCGCCCTTTCCCCTCTACATCTTCCATTTTTCGGCTCTGCCAAGGCTCTTTTTAAACTTTTTTGGTAGATGCAATTCTATCTACTTTCTTCTATCTCCCTCGCCGCTCTTCTGGGGAGATCTCTGCAGCGATAAGGAGCGCGCCTATTTGCGCAAGCTTCTAGAGAGGCGCGGGGCAAAAGAGGCGCAGAAGAGCAATTTAGAGGCTCTTCTCGGGGATCAGAACTCTTTTTTTGCCAATCTTTCAAAAGTGGGAAGGGATTTTTTCAATGAGCTTTTAGATGCGAATCTCTTGGAAGAGGAGAGGTATGTTGAACCGTCTAATGAGTCTACGCTGCTTGAAAGGATTCAAGGGGATGTCTTTGAAATGCGCTCCCCCGAAGGAGAGATCTTTTCCAAAGATAACTCCATCGAACTGCGTGGCTCCTCTTCAAGATGGAAGGAGGTCGGAGCTCTCTACGAAGCACTATTAGAAGTTCTGGATAGGCATGCGGCGGACAAGGCGCCGATCTACGCAAAAGATATCCTCGTGCTTGCCCCCGATATTACCCTCTATCTTCCCTATATTCAGACCATATTTGGCGCCAGCGAAAGTCGCTTGAAATTTACGGTGCATGATCTTCCAAGAAGCCGAGAGAGTCAGCTGGTTCAAGGCCTCCATGCACTCATTGCACTTTCAACGCAGCGGTTTGATGTAAATGCAGCTCTCAACCTCTTCTCCGATCCTAGCTTTCAGAAAAAATTTGGGCTCGTTTCTGAGGATCTAACTCTTTTCAAGCGCTGGGCAGAAAAAGCAAATATTCTCTGGGGCGCAGATGCCGATCAGCGCTCTCACTTTCTTCACGAGACGAGCGAAGAGGGGAGCTGGGAGGCGGGTTTTAAGAGGCTGCTGCTGGGTCTTGCAATGGTCGCTCCTGAGGATGAGGAGCTCCTCTCTTCTACCTTCCCTCTTTCGATCGTCGACAAGACGGAGATGGAGAAGCTCGGTCTTCTGATTAGAATCATCCGCAGCCTTAAGATCGATTTAGATCCGATTCTGAAAGGAGAGAAGAGGCCCATAAGCGCATGGCTCACCTATCTAGAGCATCTCGCCCAGAGCTATCTCGAGTTTGAAAAAGAGGAGAGAGGAGTCTTTGGTGAAATTGGCAAGCTCTCCTTCTCCTGCATCGAATTAGAGTCTCCAGTCTCTTTCCAGAGGGTGATAAAGGCTCTTGAGAAGCAGCTCTTCCAAGTGAGAAGCAGCTCTCTTGCAAGCGCAGGACTCAATGCGATCTACTTTGGCAATCTGCAAGAGGGAGCGGCTCTTCCTGCGCGCATCATCTGTATGCTCGGAATGGAGGAGGGGGCCTTCCCGCGGATGGAGGAGAGCCGCTCTCTATGTGCTCTCTCAACCCATGCTTTAGGTAAAAAACTCCCAAAAAGAAACGAAGAGGATCGCTACCTCTTTCTGCAACTCGTCCTATCCGCGCGTGATTACCTGCTGATCAGCTATCAGAAGATCTCTGCGCAAGATGGTAAACCCCTTCTCCCCTCCCCTCTCGTTCAAGAGCTTGTCTCCTACATAAAAAGGGGATATGGAAGTGAGATAACAAGCGAGCTCACTCAAGTTTATCCTCCTCAAAAAGAGGCAAGGCCCTTCCTCTCCTACTCTACTCCAAGCGCCACCACGAGTTCTGGGTCATTTCAGGTGGATATTGCAGATCTTAAGAAGCTAGCGAAGAATCCCCTGCAGTTCTACTTTCAGAAGAGCTTGGGCCTTTCACTTAACTGGGAAGAGGAGGAGAGAGAGTTCTCCCTTTCTGCTCTAGAGAATGCACTAATAAAAAAACGTGCTCTACATCAGCCGCTCTCCTCCATTTTAAAAAGCGCTGAAGCGAAGGGCTCTCTACCCTTTGCCCACTACAAAGAGCTCACGCGCATCAAACTCGCTGAAGAGATCGGAGAGATGGACCATTTCTTTGAAAAAGAGGGGCTGAGCGGGGATGAGCTTATCGAGGTCGAATGGAAAGAGGGGTGCAAGCAGAAGGAGGAGTTGAGTAGCGGCAAGTGGATCCTTCCGCCGCTCGTCATCCCTCTGGAAGAAGGAAGCGAAGCGACTCTAGTGGGCAAACTATCAGGCGTTTGCAAAAGAGGCCTTGCTCTGCATGCAGAGAAGGGTTTTGAAGGTCTCATCAAGAGCTGGCCGGAGGTTCTTATGTCGATGCAGATTCCGCTCTTCGAAGCGAAGACGGAGACCTCTCTATTTCTTCTAAAAGATAAAAAAAGGGTGGATATCCGCATCGCAGATCCTCTGAATAGCCTGAAAGAGTACTTAAAGTACTACCAGATCGCATTACATGCTCCATCGCCTCTTTTTTCAGAGTGGGCAGAGCCCCTGATTCACGGTTCGGAACAAGATCTTGAGAAGAAGATGACAGCCAGCAAAAACAGCAGGGATCCCTATATCACCTGGCTTTTTGCGCGCGATCCCTCGCTTTCTGCAGCGCAGATCTTTGAAAACTGGTCGCCGCTCTTGCGCAACCTGTTCGATGAGGTTCCAACATGAGCAGCTTCGATGTGCTGAATAGAGAGCTGAATATTTTTGGCTCGCGTCTTCTAGAGGCCTCTGCGGGAACAGGCAAGACCTTTGCAATCGAGCATCTGGCTGTCCGTCTAATCCTTGAGAGCCAAGAGCCCCTAGTCCTAGATAAGATTCTCATCGTTACTTTTACGCGGGCGGCAACGCGTGAGCTAAGGATGCGCATCCGTTCAAATCTTGAATCGGCGCTCTCTCAGATACGAAAACGCAGCGCGAAATTCGACTATCTCACCGCTATTCTGGAAGCGGGAGAAGAGAGAGTCGCCGCGGCTCAAAGACGGCTTGAAGATGCGCTCAGCACTTTTGACCAGGCTCAGATCTTTACAATTCACAGCTTCTGTTTCCGCATGCTGCGCGAGTTTGCTTTTGAGGCGAAGCTTCCTCTTGATCTTGTCGATCCTGAAGAGGGGGATGAACCCGCACGAGTGGCTAGCAGCATCTACGATTTTTTCAGAAATGGTTTTAAGCCACCTCGCTATGGGATGAGTCAGATCCAGCAGGTGCTGAGCAAGCATCAGTCCGATTTTGCACTTCTTGCAAAGCGTCTGAAGCCGCTCATAGAGAGAAGAGCGGAGATCGAATCTGTCCCTTCATTTGAAGAGCTCAGAATTCAGTTCAATGAGAAGCTGATTGCACTGCCGAAACTCGACAAGGAGAGGGCGTTAAGCGACTATCGAAAGATCGCCCCGAATTACAAGAGGGTTTCCATTGAACAGGGGGAGAAGCAGCTCTCTACTCTCATCGATCTTACTGAGAAAGGAGGAGCCTCTCGAGAGGAGTTCGATGCTCTGCTCTCTGTTGAGGGCTGGTTTCTCCAGCCACTCCATGAACTCAATCTCAAAAAGAGAACCTCGATACCCTCTTCTCAAGAGCTCGCCTATCCAGGGCTATTTACCGATCTTAGAAGCGCCCTTCTTCCCCTGTTTGAAAGAGCAAAAGATCCTCTTCAAACAATGATGCGCATGGCGAGCGACTGCATTCAGGAGAGCTCTCAAAAAGGGCTCACATTTGATGGGCTCCTTCATAAAATGAGCGAGACGCTGAGCAGCAGAGAGTTCTGCCAGAGAGTGAGAAGTCGCTACCGCGCCCTCATCGTCGATGAGTTCCAAGATACCGATCCGATCCAGTGGAAGATATTTCACACCCTCTTTATCACTGGGGCTGAGCAGCCCTCTGCCATCTATCTCGTTGGAGATCCTAAGCAGTCGATCTACGGCTTTCGAGGCGCTGATGTCTATACCTATCTTGATGCTGCGCGCTGCATGCATGAGAAGGCGCATCTAGGAACAAACTTCCGTTCGGATAGCTCTCTTGTTGCTGCGCTTAACACTCTCTTTTCCGCAAGGGCTACTGGAGAGAAGGGGTGGCTTCCTCTGCCTTCTCAGGAGAGCAAGCTCGACTACATCCCTGTAAAAGATAGAGGCGGAAGCGAAGAAGGGTTTAAAGATGGAAAAGGAGCCGTCCACTTCTTTCTAGCCCAAGCAGAAGTGGGTAGAGAGAGAAGCTGGCCTACAGCAAAAATGGAGAGAGAGCTCTTCTTTCCTTTTATTGCAGAAGAGATCGATCGCCTAGCTTTTGAAAAGGGGCTTCCCTTCCGCAGTTTTGCCGTGCTTGTGAAGGATCGCTTTCAAGCCGAGCGGTTGAACGAGTATTTAAAACAGCAGCAGATTCCTTCCACAGTAAGCCGAGGAAGAAGCATCCTGGAGTCGCAGGGCTATCCCGTAATGCAGCAGCTTCTAGAAGCGCTTCTCTATCCATCAAAAATAAAAGCTCTTCTCACAACTCCTCTTTTTGGACTTACAGAGGAGGAGTTTAAGCAGGCGCCATTGGATCGATTCAGAGAGCTTCTTTCGACCCTCTCAAAAACAGGAGAAGAGAAGGGATTCGCCTGCATGATAGCCGATTTTTTAGCAGCTTCATGGGAAGGAAAGAAAATTTCCGAGAGAATCTCTGAGACTCCTGATCTTTATGAGGAGTTCACAGCAGTCGCAGAGCTTCTTATGGAAGAAGAGCTCAAGAGAGGAAGAGCCCCTCTTTACGCCCTTCTTCTCTTCATGCAGTCGCTGAAGAAGAGCAGCATGAGCAGTGAAGAGACCTCTCAGATGCGCCTCCATGCGGAAGAGGACGCGGTCTCCCTCATGACGGTCCATATGAGTAAAGGGCTCGAGTTTGAAGTTGTCTTTGCTCTTGGTATCGCCTCAAGACACACGCACAAAGAGGAGCTCATCTTCATTCGAGAAAAAAAGAGCGAGAGATTAGAAAAATTAGATCGAGATCTCGCCTCATCGCTTCTCTACCTGCAAGAGAGGGATGCAGAAAAAATGAGACAGTTATATGTCGCTCTAACCCGCGCCAAGAAGCGGGTCTACATACCTCTTGCGTTCCGCATGAACGAAGAGGAGCCTGCATCGGAACCGGAGCTTGGCACCCAGGCGCCTGTAGAACTCTTCTTCTCCTCTTTTAATTTGCAAGAGAGCCTCCTCTTTTTGGAAGAGGCGAAGCAGCGCGCAAGCATTACCTACTCCCTTCTCGATCAGCTCAATCCACCTCTCACCTCGCGAAGAGAGCTCCCCCAGCCTCCGGTTCCACAGATAAGATCTTTTAATATGCCTATCTTTGAGCGCTCTCTTCTCTCCTTCTCCTCTCTCGCAAAAAAGAGCGAGAGCGAAGAGCGCATCCTCCTCGGCGAGGAGAAGAGTGCTCACACTCTTCCCGTTGGAGCAGAGACGGGAACTCTCTTGCATGAGATCTTAGAGAAGATCTTTAAGAAGGGGCTATCTTCTTCTTCTCGAAAAGATGAGAGAGGCCTCCTCATCCAGAAAGAGCTGAAGGGGACCCTCTTAACCGGCTGGGAGGAGGTCGTTATTGAGATGATAGATGGCGCTCTTGCTCTACCCCTTCCGGGAATAGAGGGCTCCTTCTGCTTAGGAGATCTGCTACCGCATCAGATCGCGCAAGAGATGGAGTTTCTCTTTCCCATGCAGAATAACCTTATCAAAGGATTTGCCGATCTCTTCTTTGAGAGAGAGGGCAGATACTACCTGGTCGACTGGAAGTCCAACTGGTTGGGACAGACAGATGCGGCTTACACTCTAGAAAATTTAGAAGCAGCAATGAGATCGCACGACTACTTTCTTCAAGGATCTATCTACGCCTCAGCATTTGAGCGTTATGTAAAGCTGTTTGACAAGCGCCCCTTTGATCAGCTCTTCGGCGGCGCCTACTACCTCTTTTTACGCGGAAGAGCCGCCTACCATTTTATTCCGGATCTCCCATGAAAACAGAAAAACTTCCCTTTTCCGAGATCGATAATATCTTTGCTGCAAGCCTGATTAAAGATGGAAGCAGAGAGCAGCACCTCTTTATGGCAGCGCTCCTCTGGGCTTCCAGGCAGGGACACCTCTCTCTCCCCGCGCAAGAAGAGGAGCTGCTTGAGCTTTTTGCCTTAAACAGGGAGATCGCTTCAGCGATTCTAAAAGGGTCGAGGGAGATACCTTCAGAGCTTCTCGACGAGAAGGGCTTAGATCTTCCCAGAACGCCTCTCTGCCGTTTTAAACACTACTACTATCTCCAGAAAAACTGGGTCTTTGAAACCAGATTTTTGAAACAGCTAGAGAAGCTCCTAGCCTTAAAGGCTGAAGCTTTTTCTGCTTCTGAAGAAGAGGATCTAACCGAAGAGCAGAATAGAGCTGTCGCTGCTGCCCTCTCTCTTCCGTTCTCACTTCTCTGCGGAGGCCCTGGAACGGGAAAGACCTACACAGCTGCGCGGATTGTGCGCGCATTCAGAAAGAAGCATAAAGAGGCGCGCATCGCTTTGGCCGCTCCAACGGGAAAGGCGGCAAAGCAGCTCCAGCTGCAGCTTATCAAAGAGGATATCCGCGTAGAGACGCTGCATGCGCTCTTGGAAGTGCATCGAGAGAGCGATTTTTTTAGCGCGCCCTCTCCAGTAATGGCAGACCTACTCATCGTCGATGAGTGTTCGATGATCGATGCGCGCCTCTTCTCTCGCCTTCTCGAATCTCTCCACCAGGGAGCCCATCTCGTGCTGATGGGAGACCCCTACCAGCTTCCTCCCGTTGAGAGCGGCACACTTTTTGCGGATCTCGTAGATGTATTAAAAGGGGGCTTCTCACAGCATCTCACAGAGCTCACGCGCTGGCTTCGGTCGGACCGGCAGGAGATCTTGCGCTTTGCTGAAGCTGTAAAGTCTGGAAAGGCGGAAGAGGCGTGGAGACTGCTCAGTGGATCTGAAGAGGGGGCGCTGCACTATCTCGAATTAGGAGAGGGCCCCAGTGCGTTTGAAGCGATCTGGAATCTTGTTTCCAAGCGTTTTCCGCAACCCTCTACAAAACCTATCGACCATGCGGCTCTCTGGGCTGAAAAGGAGAGTTGTGCGCTTCTCTCCTGCCTGCGCAAAGGACCCTTTGGTGTCGATCAGCTCAATGAGATGATTGCAGAGCGTTTTACCAGCAGAATGGGAAGAGAGGAGCACCTTGCAGTGCCCATACTTATTACGCGTACAGATCCTGAATTGGGTCTCTACAATGGAGAGACGGGCATTCTTATCCGACGCTTCTCTGGAGAGGGCGAGTATGCTATTTTCGGTCCCGCTCCGTTTAGAGAGATTCCAGCTAGCAGACTTCCAGCTTATGAGTATGCGTATGCGCTCTCCGTGCACAAGAGCCAGGGCAGCGAATACGAGGATGTTCTGCTTCTAGTTGGCCCCGGTTCTGAATATTTTGGGAAAGAGGTGATTTATACGGGAGCGACCCGCTCCAAAAAGAGCCTTACCATACTCTCTCGAAGGGAGGTTTTAGAGAGCTCCCTCGCACGGGCATCTAGAAAAATATCTGCGCTACATGCAAGACTGCAAAAAACCCCTTAAGTAGGTTCTATGCGGCTTATCCGACGTGCTCTTTGCATCTCTCTCTGTTTTCTGCTCATTTCAGCGGCGGATAAGGAGACAACCTCGAAAGAGGATCTCCACTTTCTTAAAAACGCGATCGATCGCATCATTCAACAGGTCGATCCCAATGTGCACATCGGCATCGAGGTCATCTCACTGAAAAATGGGCAGAAGCTCTATGAGAAAAACCCTCGCCACATGTTTGTTCCCGCGAGTACGCAGAAGATTTTTACCGCAGCTTCAGCTCTCGCAATTTTAGGAACCGACTTTCGTTTTGAGACGCAGCTCCTTGCGATGCGCGAGCAGAAAGAGGGGGTCTTAGATGGAGATCTCTACCTTAAAGGTTCAGGTGATCCCTCTCTCGTTACAGAGGATTTGCAAGATCTCGTCTTTCAACTCTCTCTGGCAGGGGTGAAAACGATTAAAGGTGATCTAGTCATCGATAACTTTGAGTTCGATAATATCGTACAGGGACCGGGCTGGATGTGGGATGAGGGGGCAGAGTATTGGACCTCTCCTATCGACGCTCTTCTAGTTAACCATAGCAGCATCAGCGTCTGGGTAGAGCCCGGACAGCAGGTGGGAGCCCCTGCGCGCGTTGGGATCTTTCCAGAGATCGAAGGCGTTGTGATTCAGAACACAGCAAAGACGGGAGAAAAGAAGAGCGATCTGCGCGTCAGCCGCCGCTGGGTTACGAGAGAGAATCTCATCGAAGTTGACGGAACAATCGACCTGAAAAGCAAGCCGCAAAATTATAACATTCCCCTCGAAGCGCCTGCGATGTATACAGCAACGCTCTTCCGCGATCTGCTCCAGCAGAAAGGGATAGGGATCTGTGGAGAGATACGCTTTAAAAAAGCGCCGGAAAATGCTCTTCTCCTCGCAACTCACCGTTCAGCTCCACTGAGCGAACTTATCTACCCCGTTCTTAAAAAGTCGGACAATCTCTACAGCAACTGTCTTTTCAAGAAGATGGGTTCAAAGCTCCATCAAGCTCCCGGAACCTGGCCAAAAGGCTCTCAGGCGATGCGCTCATTTCTCTCCAGTCAGGCGGAGATCGATGTGGAGAATCTGGCTATTGTCGACGGAGATGGAGAGTCGCGCTACAACCTGATCAGCCCTCATCAGATGGTCTCCTTTCTTGTCTGGATGGAGGATCAGTTCCTCTTCTTCCCTGAATTTCTAACTGCTCTTCCCATTAGTGGAGTCGACGGAACTTTGAAAAATCGAATGGACGATCCAGTTTTAAAAGGGAAGATTCGCGCTAAAGGCGGAAGGATGACGGGCATTTCGGGAATCGCAGGCTATGCGTACACAAAAGACAATGAGATGCTCGCCTTTTCTATCATGATCAATGGTTTTATAAAGCCCGCAGAAGAGTACAAAAAGAATCTGGAAGATCAGATCTGCAAGCAGCTCACACAATTCTCACGCAAGCAACATTAGAGAAAGAGAAAAAAAGAGGGGTGGGGAGTTTCACAGAGATCACAGAGACACAGAGAAAGAGGAGAGGATCATTTTTTTCTGCGGAGGCAGAAAAAGTGAATACTCTGCCGCTTCGCGGCAATTTTCTTCCTCCTCCCTCTCTGTGTCTCTGTGATCTCTGTGTAAAACTCTTCAAGAAAAATGTGCGGTTTTCCGAAAGGAAAACGCGCACATCGATAATTACTTTGCGAGGAGCTTTTTAGAAAGGCGCGCTTTTACGCGGTTAGCCTTATTTTTTTTCAGAATGCCGCTTTTTACACCCTTGTCCATGATGCTATAAACAGCGCTGAGCTGCTCTTGAGTCTTAGCTTTGTCGCCAGACTGCATCGCTGCTTCAAGAGAGCGCACTGTTGTTAAAGCTCTAGATTTGAAAGAGCGGTTGATCAGGCGTCTCTTTTCGCTTTGGATATCGCGTTTTAGAGCCTGAGGACGTCTTTGCTTTGCCTTTTTTTCTTCTTCTGCCATAGTTTTACCCAATTCTTTTGGTCAATGAACGTTAGAATATACCTCGCGTGAGATTAATGAACAAGAAGAGATGGCTTATTCTACTGGTTTTAGCAGCTGGCGCCACCCTCTGGTTTGGCGGCCTGGCGCTTTCGCAGCTCTATGGCTATCTGCGTTTAAGAGAGCACGCACCAGCAAAAGTGGTGGAGTGGAAAGTCGCGGGGAGCTCTTCAAAATTTTTTATCACAGCGCACTATGTCTTTGAGGCCAAAGGCCAGCGGTATGAGGGGAGCTGCATGCTAAAAGAGCCCTCCTTTCTTAACCCCATCGCTGCTGAAGCCGAGCTTAAAGAGTGGGCAGAGTGCAGCTGGTCGATCTGGTATGATCCAGCCGCTCCTCAGCACGCCTCTCTTCAAAAACTTTTTCCCAATAAGCAGATTTTTAATGGGCTCGTGAGCCTCGGAGTTCTCGGCTATTTTCTCCTTTTGCCACGGCTCTATCGACAACTTTTTTCTAAAGCGGCCCCAAAGAAGATTTGATAGAAGCGTCGGATTTCAGAGAGTAGAGTGGGTTTTGAAGGAGCTCTCAAAATTCTTCTCTCCATTTCAAGCATGGAAGAGGCGTCTCCCTTTGCAAAATGATCGAGAAGATCCCCGGAAAAATAGAGGGGGCCTTCTCGGCTCAAAAGAGCCTTTGGAGCCTCCTTTCCCTTTATGAGATGCGGGGAGAATCTTATCGGCTCCTTCACGTTCACTTTTAGGCGAGGTCCAGAGAAGAGTCTTCTCCCTCGAAGGCAGATATCAAACTGGTCAAAGATTTCCCCATGGCCTTTTTCGTCGATATTAGTATAATAAGCGCCAGTTTTGCGAAGAAGCTGTTCTGCAGCGCAAATTTTGCGTTTATTAAACTGCTTCTCGTGCAAGATCCAGATGGGAGTGTAACCGATGCTGCGATAGTCAGCGCATCTGGAGCGCGCCTCCTGAAGGGAGATTGGCGAGTATTGAATTTCGAAGACGATTTTTCCTCGCTCCCAAGCGACATCGGCAATACGTCCGATCTCTGGGAAAGGCCTCTCCATCCTGGCCTCCCCAGAAGGGAAGAGCGCTTGAATGATCCACTGGATTCTGAGATGCGTCAAGCTCTTTTTGTGCTGCAGGCAAAGAGCGGGGACTGTAGGATGGTAAAAATGAGGTTGACGATGCGCTCCTTTGCGCAACCGAACCGCACCCTTGCATTCAGGGCAGCGGTACTCCTCATGCCTTTGAGCATGAGTTGCTAAAATCGGGAAATCTCCGTCTAACGCATAGAATTGCATGGAACTAATTTACAATTTTATTTATCAAGTTCACAAGAAACTTTAGATTTAACTCTTTTTATGACCGTCAAAGGAAGCTTCGGCACACTTTTTAGTCAGCAGCACCAGCAGAAGATCGAAGAGCTGGTTGCTATTGCCAAAGAGCAAGGATACATCACCTACGAGGAGATCAACGAGATCCTCCCGATGACCTTTGACTCTGCAGAGCAGATTGATCAGGTTCTGATCTTTTTGAGCGGCATGGACATTCAAGTCCTCAATCAGGTTGAGGTCGATAGACAGAAAGAGCGCAAAAAAGAGGCGAAAGAACTCGAGGCGCTGCCGAAACGCTCTGAAGGAACTTCTGACGATCCCGTTCGCATGTACCTCAAAGAGATGGGCTCAGTACCTCTCTTGACTCGCGAAGAAGAGGTCGAGATCTCGAAAAGAATCGAAAAGGCGCAGATCCAGATCGAAAAGATCATCATGCGCTTCCGTTATTCGACCCGCGAAGCGATCTCGATCATCAACTACCTCATGCAGGGAAAAGACCGCTTCGACAAGATCATTGCCGAGAAAGAGGTTGCCGACAAGCAGAGCTATCTCGCTCTCCTTCCAAGACTGAGCCAGCTGCTGCGCAAAGAAGATGGCATCCTAGACGGGCTTCTTCTCCAGTTGCGCAATCCGAAGCTCAAGAAGACCGACAAGGTAAAAATTTCCGAGGACATGGAGAAGTGCCGCATTCGCACGCAGGCTTACCTCCGCAGACTTCACCTCCGCCATAACATCATTGAAGACTTCGGCGAAGTCATCCTCAACGCTTATGAGCGCTTCCTCGTCCTTGAAAAAGAGACGCAGGAGCTCGCTCCACGAGCGCAGAAGAATAAATTTGCAGCGAGCAAGCTCTCCGCTCTCGAAAGACGCCTCCGCAAGCGCGAGCTAGCAGCGGGAAGATCTCTCGATGAGTTTAAGAAAGATGTGCGCATGCTCCAGCGCTGGATGGATAAGAGCCAAGAAGCCAAGCGCGAGATGGTCGAATCCAACCTGAGGCTCGTGATCTCGATCGCCAAGAAGTACACAAATCGTGGACTCTCCTTCCTCGATCTCATTCAAGAAGGGAACATGGGCCTTATGAAGGCTGTTGAGAAGTTTGAATACCGCAGAGGGTATAAGTTCTCAACCTACGCCACCTGGTGGATTCGCCAAGCGGTTACTCGTGCAATCGCCGACCAGGCGCGCACGATCCGTATCCCCGTGCACATGATCGAAACGATCAATAAGGTTCTGCGCGGAGCTAAGAAGCTGATGATGGAGACAGGCAGAGAGCCGACTCCAGAAGAGCTAGCAGCAGAGCTTGGATTAACTCCAGAGCGTGTCCGCGAGATTTACAAGATTGCGCAGCATCCGATCTCTCTACAAGCAGAGGTTGGAGAGGGCGGCGAGAGCCAGTTTGGCGACTTCCTGGAAGATACAGCTATCGAGTCGCCCGCTGAGGCGACCGGTTATGCGATTCTGAAGGATAAGATGAACGAGGTTCTCTCGACCCTTACAGATCGCGAGCGCACAGTGCTCATCGAGCGCTTTGGCCTGCTAGATGGCAAGCCGAAGACGCTAGAAGAGGTGGGCCTTAGATTTAAAGTCACACGCGAGCGCGTGCGGCAGATCGAAGCCAAAGCTCTCCGCAAGATGCGCCACCCAACCCGCTCCAAGCAGCTCCAAGCCTTCCTCGACCTCCTCGAAGGCGAATAATCCAGTCGCGGCGCCTCTCGCGCCGCTCAACATTTTACAAGATTTTCCTCAATTTTTTATCTGGTGCCGGAATAGACATGTCGGATGGTGTGCATATCGCACAGCAAAATTGCACCCGCAGGAGAGCGCGGCGAGCGCGCCAACGGGGTAGTACTCTGTACACCCCTTCTCCGAGGACGCGATTTGGCAAAGCGAGATGCAGCGCAAGAGGGTCGCAGGGAGGCCCCGAGAGAAAGCGAAGCTTTCCCCTGGCCTACCCGACATGTCTTTCTGCCAATATACACCAAATAAAAGCTCTAAATCAGATGGTGCGCTGCGAGCTTACATTGAGTTGGAGCAGGTGCCTGCAGGTACGTTTGTGACGGTGCCTATGTTGACTTCAATCTGTCCTATATTGCCTGTAGCTGGTTCAAGCTGGAACACGCCGCCGGCCTGATTAAGCTGATAAGCATGGGCAAACGGGATGGCAGTGTTGTCGACCAGTTTCAAACAAGTAGTCCCGTTAAATGAGGTCACGGTTGCAGCAGATGGTACATTACCAATAAACGTATTGTTTAAGATCTTCCAGCTGGCGAGGCCAGTGCTTGTCGCTTCCAAGACAATAGCGCCGCTTACATTCGCAAGGAAGTTATTCCCCGCAATTGTAGCAGCTCCGTTAGCAGTGGCCTCTATAAGTCCAAAAACTCCAAGTTCTGATGAAACAATTTTGTTATCCAAAATTTGAAGAGCGATCTGGCTGCTGTTTTGGGCGCCAAAATTGATTGGCTCATGGGAATTCTTATAAGTTGTGAGAGAGTTGCCCTGAATCGTTGCTGCAAGCTCAGAACTGTCTTGTGTGAGGAGTTGTAATATATTCTCATTGTCGCTTGAGAAGGCGTTGTTCGTGATTGTACATGCAACACTTGCGGAGCCGGATATGGGCGACAATATCATAATATTGTCCCAAGCATTCGCAATATTGCTATCTACATTAAGAGCTAGATGAGAGGCGT
Source organism: Chlamydiales bacterium (assembly GCA_016185065.1). NCBI lineage: Bacteria > Pseudomonadati > Chlamydiota > Chlamydiia > Chlamydiales > Chlamydiales bacterium. The sequence goes on along the minus strand of JACPOL010000001.1, from coordinate 52,678 downwards.
CGCCGATTGAGAACTCCATAATAGCGGCATCTGGCGTGAAGAGATTATTCGAAGCTATGGTTACCGCTGCATCAGCAAAATTTGACATTGACAGCAAGATATTTTCTCCTTCAGTCGTGATGAGGTTATTTGCAATGGAGAAGGTCTTAGGAGCAAGGTTGTCGATTGCATCGACCACATTGAGATTGATTGCATTGCCGGAAGAGAAGACATTATTTCCGCTAATATTGGTATAGGTTCCTAAACAATTCGTAAGGCTTATGTTAATACGTGGATCGCTTCCGGATTGGTTGTTAATCAAGTTGTTGATGATATGGTATTTAGCACCTGTAACGCCGGTGCTTAGGATGCTGATTCCAACGTCTTGATTGGTAATAATGCTATCTGCAATCAGCACTGTTCCGGAGATATTGTTAAGCGCAAAGCCATTTGCAGTGTCATCGCTTTGAATGGTGTTTTTTCGGGCGGTGAGATTAATGACCGCAGAAGGAGCGCTGATCCCGATCTGGCCGGGGTGTTGAATGTAGAATCCCGAGATCTCGTTATTGTTAGCAAGTGTGACAACAGCTCCGCCTCCGTTTGTAATAATAGGAGTGGTGCTCGCCTGTGCAGGCACAGTGATCAGGCCAAATGGCGTATTAAACTGGTTTGAGATCGAAGCTCCCAAGAAGCGCTGATTGTTCTTCAAGGTAATTCCCGCATCCATTCCTGTCGTGGTGTTATTGCCTGGGAAGACATAGATCACATCATTGGGGCTTGAGGCGTTCTGAGCTTGGAGTAGGGTTGGGTAGGGGCTTTCGAAAGTGCCGAGAGAGGAGCTCGTGTTGTCTACAAAGATAAAGAAGTAGGGAAGGCCTGTTTCTGGATTGATTGCAGCGCTACGCTGTGTGTGATTTTTAACTGGAATGATCTCTTGTCGGACGACGGGATCCATCATCCTCTGCGTGATCTTGACCGGGAAGGAGCTTCTGTTAAAGCAGCTCTTGCCGGTGCGTTTTACAGTAGATCTTGGACCGAAGGGTATGCGGATGCCGATCTCCCCTTGGAAGATATTATGAAAGACTCTGTCGTAAGAGTCGCTGATCTCTAAAGTGACGTAATCTGTGATCTGGCCGAGTAGGCGCGCTTTTCCACCCCAAGAGTGTGTCCCAAACGCTCCTGAGATGTAGTAGGGTCCAGCAGCGAGAGAGAGGTCGAAATTTTTACTCTTCCAGAAGTGCCAGCCGATCTCTGCATTCGCCTCTTTGAAGGCGAATTCAAACTTGCGGCTGATGATCGCCTCATGGCCTGAGAACTCTTCAAACCCGAGGTCGAACTGGCGGCTCTTCTTATCTCCCACTGGCAGGTAGCCATTCGCGCGAAAATCCCATCTCGTTCCCAGCGTCTCGAGACCTGCTCCAACCTGGTTGTAGTGCTGGCGGCGTGTTTTGCGGTAGTCGTAGTAGGCGTTCACTCCATACACTCTGCAGCCGAGAAGGCTGCGAATACCGAGACCCGCGTTAGAGGCGAGCCTCCCATCATTAAAGACGTGACCGCGCAGATCCAGGAAGGGCGTGATGCATCCTTTGGCAGGGTCGCGAGCGAAGAAGCCCTCGATCGTGGTGTACCCCTTCTTATAACCGATACCCTTCCCTTCGATATGACGCGCACCCAAACGCATATGTTGAGGGGCATCCTCCGCCTTCATTTGCGGCGAGGCGTCAGCATAGGTTGCTGCGGTGAAACAGATACAAGAGAGAAGAAGAGAGCTGAATGGCTTATGCATAAAATGGTCCTTTAAAAAATTTTTCTTAAAAGAACTTCTTTTACGCGGAGTGTGATTTTCGAACTAGAAAATTTATGGAGCGTAGCGGGATCGAACCGCTGACCTCAACAATGCCATCGTTGCGCTCTACCAACTGAGCTAACGCCCCAGAAATCGCTGGTAAATTCTAGGTCTTTCTGCCATTTTGTCACAAGGGGCAAGCTCCCCATCCAAAGGTATGTATATGGGTTTTTTTGAACACGTCACATTAGCTACGCCAGATGCGATTTTTGGGCTCATGCAGGAGTATAATGCAGACAAGAGGCCTGGTAAGATCAACCTCACGGTCGGGCTCTACAAAGACGAAAAGCTCATGACACCCGTTTTAAACTCTGTGAAAAAGGCGGAAGAGGAGCTCCTCGCTAGCGAAAAGAGTAAAGAGTACCTGCCGCTCGATGGAGATAGGGCCTATCTTGAAGGAGCGGGCGAGCTGATCTTTGGAGAGTTCTGGGCTCAGTCGAAAGAGAGAATTGCAAAGGCGCAAGCGGTCGGAGGAACTAACGCGCTACGCATCGGCGGCGAGCTCCTCTTCCACGAGAAGGTCGCAGAGACGATCCACATCCCAGACTACACATGGCCTAATCATAAAGCAGTTTTTGTACGCGCAGGTTTGAAGGTCGAGATCTACCCCTACTACAACCGCACCGAACATGCGCTGAATTTTGAGAAGATGATGAGCTACTTTAGCGCCCTTCCTCCGCGTAGTGCAGTGGTCTTGCACGCCTGCTGTCACAATCCCACCGGGATGGATCTCTCGTTAGAAGAATGGAAAAAACTCTCTGCTCTCTTCCTATCAAAAAGGCTGATCCCCTTTTTCGACATGGCCTATCAAGGCTTTGGAAGAGGATTAAATGAGGATGCTGAAGCGGTACGCCTCTTTGCTAAAGAGGGTCATGAGATGCTGGTCGCCTACTCGTTTTCTAAAAACTTCTCTCTCTATGCCGAGAGAGCAGGTGTCATTTTTATTATTGGAGATTCACATAAGACAAGCAGCCACCTAGTTAGCCGTCTTATCACAACGATCCGTCCAAACTACTCCAATCCCCCCTTGCATGGCGCCAAAATTGTGGCGACCATTTTGAACTCTCCAAAGCTTAGAAAAGAGTGGGAGCAGGAGCTAAATGAGATGAGGGGACGCATCGATGAGATGCGCACCTCTTTTGCAACAAAACTCATGAAAAAAGCTCCAAAGGTCGATTTTAGCTTTTTAAAAGAGAGAAGAGGTCTTTTTTTTATTCTTGGGCTGAACGAAGTCCAGGTCGATCGTTTGCGAACAGAGTCTAAGATCTACATGACACGCGATGGTAGAATCAATGTAGCAGGATTAAATCACGCTAATCTAGACTATGTCGTAGACGCTATTTCAAACATACTATGAGAAAGATCAACTACCGTCCCTATCTCCTTCTCGCTGGCTTCTTTTTTATCGTGCTGATCTGCCCAGAAACAGCAGCCGAAAGAATGAGACATGTCGCGGTGAGTTCTATCGCTCCCTCGTGGAGGCTTCTCACCTTTTTAAAGGGTTTTTCGCTTCAGCTTCTGATGATTACACCTCCTGGAGGAAGAGCGGGCAGCGCCGAACTCTCAGCTGAGAATGACGCATTAAAGCAGGAGAATCTAACCCTGCGCACGCAGCTTGCAAATGTGCGTCAGTGGCTCCTTCAAGAAGAGCGCGTCGATGAGCAGCTTCAGCGCTGGAAAGAGCTCTCGCATTCACAAGAGGTCTCTCCAGAGCTAAAAGAGTTTTATAAGAGAAGGGCCAGCCATCTAAAAGATGGTCTCGATCTGCAGCTCAGAGCTCTGCCTGCCCGCGTGATCTTTCGCGAGCCGACCTCTTGGAGCAGCTTCCTCTGGTTGAATGTGGGAGAGCGTGACAATAACGCGCTGAAGAAGAAGATCGTCGCTAAAAACAGCCCCGTCGTTATTGGAACCTCGCTTGTTGGGGTTGTCGAAGAGGTGAGCTACAAGCAGTGTAAGGTGAGGCTGATTACAGACGCCCGTCTCATCCCCTCCGTTCGTGCAGTGCGCGGTAAGGAGCAGAACCGCTTTCTGCGAGAGCACCTTGAAGGACTTCTTCTTGGCCTCGGAACGCGCTCCGACCTCTTTGCAACGCAGGGTGATGCGCAGGGGGTTATCTCCCTCCTTTCAAAGCTGCACGACCATCTGGGAAGTGATTCTGACGATCAGTTTCTCGCAAAGGGCGAGCTCTACGGAACGAGCATGCCTCTCTGGCGCTCGCGCGATCTCGTACTACGCGGCGTAGGATTTAACTACGACTACGCGGATGCAGAGGGGCCTTCTCGAGATCTGCGCACTGGTGAGAGCAAGGGTGAGAAGAAGAACCCTGCGCAAGTTGTGAAAGTCGGAGACCTTTTAGTGACAACTGGCATGGATGGGATATTCCCTGCTGGACTGCGCGTTGCAGTAGTCTCTGAAGTTACCGCACTGAAAGAGGGCGCCTGCTCTTATGACATCGAAGCAAAAGCCACTTGTGGAAACCTAAACCGCCTCCTTCACCTCACCGTCCTCCCCCCTCTCGAAACCGAATCATCTTCTGCAGGGGGAATACCATTTGATAAAATCTCCCAGAGGGGCTAAGATTTCATCCGTTCCCAATCTCATAAAAACGGAGTTTAATATGCGTCAACTTTGGATTGCCTTAACAGCAATGGTTTGCCTCTCTTCTGGATCTCTCTTTGCAAACGAAGGCAAAGAAGTAGTACAAGCTTCAACAGAGCAAGTTGCTACAGAACAAGCTTCTGCAGAACAGACAACTGCTGCTGCTGACGAAGCTGCAACACAAGAGAAGAACGGTTAATTTCTCTAAGAGGGTGTCTGCAAAGTCAGAAACTTTGATTTTTCTGCCTTTGCAGACACCCTCTAAGGCTGCACTTCTAGCTTTCTAGAAGTGCAGTTTCTATCTCTTTTTTAATCTCTCGAATCTCTCTCTCTTCTCCAAACGCATAATCGTAGATCTCTCGGCGCTTGTTTGAGCTGCCCTCGCTCGCATTCTCTAAAAACTTTCTGAGATTTCTGCTCTCGGCCTTAGGGATCTCTACACCGCACTGGTAGAGAGTCGGTTTTGCAGCAGCGCTCTCTTTTAGGTTGAAGAAGTAGAGAGGTCTATCGAATGCGAGGAAGTCGTACCCGATCGATGAGAAGTCGCCCAAATAGAGGTCTGCGCGCGCAAGCAGTGGATAGATCGCTGGGAAGCTTGTGACAAAGGCGAGGTTTTTTGCTCCTTCATAAGTGGTCTGGAGGTGTGCCAGGTGTGCCGGCTGCTGCTCTTCAAGAAAGGGGTGGGGTTTGATCAGAAGGTTGTAATCTGGAGCCAGCTGCTCGATGATCTCTCTGCACGTCTCAAAAAAAGCGGTCGGTTCTTCTCTGCTCGACCAGGTTGGCGCATAGAGAATTGTCTTTTTATCTTTGGAAAAGTTTGAGAAGACGCGCCTCAAGGCAAGCTCGTCATAGAAGGAGCGGTATCTTCGATAAAAGGGATAGCGGTAGTTCCCCGTGGTGATCGTTCCCCCGATCTCAGCCAGCGCTCCCGTGCGGGTTAAGAGATCCCTCATGTGATTTCCATAAACCAGAGCGAGGTCTTGAGGTGGATGAGAGCCAGCTGAAAGAGTTGAGCCCTTATCGGAGTTGCCATGGGGGCAGAGAATGTGGCGCATCCTCTTTCCAAAGAGGAGTTGAAAGAGTGGCTGCAATTCTAAACACCAGTACTTTCCGCAGCCGAAGAGAACGTCATAATTCGTAGCTAGAAAATCTAAGCTAAGATCGGAGTGCTCGATGAACTCTGTTTTTGCGTGAGGATAGAACTCTTTTGCCAGCTCATAGCTTCTCCTCTCCGTTACAATAAGCGGAATCTCCAAAAGCGACGCGAGAACACCCAGATGGTCCAGGTGCGTATCAGGTCCCGTACTAACTGCAGCAGCTCTCATGTAAACCCATTTTACAAAGGTGAATAAAAAAAGAGCGCGGAAAAAAGAAGCCCGCTCGGGAAAATGGACACTAACGGACGGGAAACGGACAGGAAATGGACGAGAATGGACAGGCGGGCAAGAGAGAGAAAGAATTCTTTCTTCGGCGCGTGTCCGTTCTCGTCCGTTTCCCGTCCATTAATGTCCATTTTCGTCCATTTCTTCTTCTGCGCGCCAGGCCGGAGGCTTTCTTGTGTCGAAGCAGTAGGTGTAGGTTGCGAGGCGGGCTGGGGAGAAGAGGGCGTCGCGGGCGCAGCCCTGTTCGATTTGGGTGTAGAGGTTGGCTGAGGGGTCGATCTCCGTTCCGCAGCGAAAGAGGTAGAGGCCGGGGTCATTTTGAGGATCTCTCTTATTCTTGTTGAAGAAGAACATCGGCCGGTCAAAGCTGAGAAAATCATAGCCGATCGAGGACATATCTCCCAGGTAGATATCGACGCGCTCTAAAAGAGGGTAGATAGGAGGAAAATCGGTGAGGATGCAAAGGTTTGGCTTCTTCTCTACATGCAAGCTTTCCTGAAATCTGAGATTTGGGTGCGGCTTAACGATTAAGTTAAATTTATCGGGTAGCTCTTCGATTAATTGCATTATAGCTTTGAAAGAGGAGGAGTCCTCCGCATCCTGCCAGGTCGGCGCAAAGAGGATGGTGCGACTCTTTGCGTTCAGCGAGGAGAAGATCTCTTTTTCTACGAGAGGAGCGTAAAAATTTCTGTGTTTTGCAGAAAATTCCCTGCGGTAGTTCCCTAGACGAATAAGCTTTTCGATCTGCTGGTATGCTCCTTTCTGAACGAGAAGGTCGATCATCTTCTGTCCGTAGACAAAGACGCTCTTCTCTTCAGATAGGGCCTCCATGAAGGGAGATGCGTGTCCCTTGTCCGAATTTCCATGCGGGCACCAGACTGCTCTTAGCTCCTTTCCCAAAAGCCTCTCTGCAAGGAAGAAGAGCTCTCGAAGGGCGGGCTTTGGAAGGGTGGTGATAAGGGTGTCATACTCTCTTGTGAGATCGAAAGCGAAAGAGTGTGGATTTAGCAGAATGAGGTCTACCATCGGATAGTAGGTGCGTGCAAGATGCGCAATCTCCTCGTCCGTCACTGCGAGAGGAGCTTTTAAAAGTGCGCAGAGAGGGACGATGTGGTCGAGATAGTGCTGTGCAGGCCCGTGGATGAGCCCTACCGGCCGAGAGAGAGTATCCATCCTCTCTTTTTTACCGACTTATTCATTAAAAGAGTAGTTGAGGTTGGGAAGAAAAAGAGAAGATCGGGCACCGGCACGGGCACGCACACGTTTACGAAAGAGAAGAAGGCAAGATCGGGTACGAGAATCGGAAAGATCTTTTTCTGTTCTTTCCTTCGTGAACGAGCCCGTGTGCGTGCCCGCGCCCGTTCTTCCTTTCCTCTCTTTTACTCATTAAATGGATAGGTGATGACGGAGGCGCGTTTTTTCTTTTGCGGTGCGGCAGAGGCGTAGTGGCGCTGGATCGGAGGAAGGTCGAGGTGGTTTTCCACCTGGTGAGAGAGGGTCATATTGCGGCTGTTTTGTCTATTCATTCTCTCGGCAAGAGCCATGATCTGATCGCGAAGAGAGAGGACTTCGCAGCTATTCTCATCTTGAGATGGAAGAATCTCTTCAAGCGGGGCCTCTTTTTGGACGCGTCCGGGCAGGAGTTTTTTTACCGCTTCCATGCGGGCGAGCCTCCAGGAGCCCAAGCGCTGGATGATGCCTGCACGCTCCTCCATCAGCTGGTTCCAGGAGTTGCGATCATGCATGAGCAGAGATAGCTCTTCTTGATGCAGATTGGTCAGGAGGTCTCTCATGAGAGTGACCTCTTTCTGCATAGAGAACATCAGCGCGCTATGAAAGTCGTTCCACTGGGTTTGTATCATCAGACCTCTTGCACAACCTCATTTATTTGACAAAATCGTTCTTTTTTCGCGGATTTTTATCGCTCTCTCTCGCCGACTCGCTCGTTTGATCCGAAACTGGAAGCAGTTTCTAAAAATCGGCAAAAAAATCTCCGATTTTTTCAAACAAAGCAGGTTATGCAAGAGGTCTATTTCCCCGTCATGCCACTTTATGTGGGTGATATGAATATATGCACCTGGCGTGCCAACTCACCTAACCATCTGATTTTTCGATACTTGAATTTTTTGTTCATCGGCTTTTATGCTCTCCACAGGGAAAAACTTGCCGATCAATCTCGGCTTCAAAGGGAAAAAGATGCCCTACTTCGATAGCTTTTCATTGAAAGAGTGGTTTTTAGAGGAGAGAAGGGCTCTTCCTTGGAGAGAGAATCCCTCCCCCTACAGGGTTTGGGTCTCCGAGATTATGCTGCAGCAGACTCAGGCAGCAGTTGTCATCCCCTATTTCGAACGCTGGATGCGCAGTTTTCCAACGATAGAGGCCTTGGCGCAAGCTCCCCTTGAAGAGGTGATCAAGCTCTGGGAGGGGCTTGGCTACTATGCGAGAGCTCGGTATCTGCATGGAGCCGCAAAAGAGCTCCTTCAAAAGCACGCTGGCGTCCTGCCGAGTACAAAGGAGGGGCTTCAACAGATCAAAGGGATTGGGCTCTATACGGTCGGTGCTATATTAAGTTTCGCATTTCATAAGAAGGCCGCTGCAGTAGATGGAAATGTCTTGCGCGTCCTCTCTCGCTACTTTGCCATCGAAGAGGAGATTGAAAAGGCAAAAAAAAGAATTGAAGCTCTAACAGAGGAGATTCTTCCCGAAGAGGAGCCTTGGGTGGTAATGGAGGCGCTAATAGAGCTCGGAGCTCGAGTCTGCCGAAAAATCCCCCTCTGTAACGAGTGCCCGCTGAAGAGGAGCTGTGTAGGCTATAGTCAGAAGATCGCCCATCTCCTTCCGAATAAGCGAGCGCGTCCCAAAACCACCCTTTTAAAAAGAGCTGTTCTTCTCATTTTACATGGAGATGAGATCCTAATCGGGAGGGTTGAAGGGAAGAAGGTGATGGCTGGTCTCTATGAGTTCCCCTACAAAGAGTTTGCTCAGGGAGAGCCCCTTGCCTCAGCAGAGGAGATGGTTTCGAAAGAGTTTAAAATCTCTGCGCAATTCATCAGAGACCTAAAAGAGGAAAAGCATAGCTTTACACGTTACCAAGCGACATTATATCCTTCTCTCTGGAAGGCCCACGAGAGGATCCGATTGGAAGGCTATGAATGGGTGAGTTTAGACGCCCTAGCCTCGCTCCCCTTCTCTTCGGGGCATCTCAGAATCATGAGAGAGTTTTTAAAATGAAAATATTACATACAGAGAGCTCCTCTGGATGGGGTGGTCAAGAGATCCGCATCCTAAAAGAGTCGCTCGGAATGCGTACACGTGGGCACACCTGTTTTTTTGCTATCGCTAAAGGTGGCGGCCTTGTCGCCAAAGCGGCAGCCGAGGGATTCTCGGTTACAGAACTCTCTTTTAAGCGTCCTCAAGCATTCAAAGTGATCTGGCAGCTTGTAAATCTAATTCGCAAAGAGGGAATCGATCTAGTCGTTACCCACTCTTCACTAGATGCGTGGCTAGGAGGCATCGCTGCGAGGCTCACTCGCACCCCTGTTATGCGGATGCGACACCTCTCCACGCCCATACGATCGGGATTAAACAGCCATCTCTTATATCGAGGACTCGCAGATTTTGTGGTGACGACATCGGAGCTTGCGGCCAAGATGATCATCGCCCAAGCCAAACGGACTCCTTCTACCTGTATCTCCGTCCCTACAGGCGTGGAGACAGAAGTGCTCGCTGTAAAGCCAGAAGAGGCGCGTGAATTTCGCAAGAAGATCGGCGTTCTTTCTGAGGAGTGTCTTGTGGGAAGCGTCTGCTTCGTGCGCTCATGGAAAGGGATTGGGGATTTTCTCCGTGCTGCAGCACTCTTAAAAGAGGAGAAGTGGATTAAGTGGGTGGTCGTAGGAGGGGGCTATGTCGATCAGTATAAACCTCTGGCGAAAGAGCTCGGCGTCGAAGGAAGCGTGATCTTCACTGGCCACTTAGAGTCTCCCTTTGCAGCGATGGCAGCCCTTGATATCTTCGCCCTTCTCAGCACGGCTCATGAAGGGGTCTCCCAAGCGAGCCTGCAAGCGGCCTATCTACAAAAACCACTCATCACCACCCCCACTGGAGGGCTGCCTGAAGTCTGCATACATGGTGAGACGGGGATTATCGTGCCTCCTTTCTCTGCAGAGCAGGTCGCTGAAGCAGTCAAGAAACTCGCGAGCGACGCCTCCCTCCGCAAAAGATTCGGCCAGAATGCCCACTCGCTTGTCCAAGAAAAGTTTACCCTTCCCTCCACTCTCTCCCAGATGGAGTCCATCTACCTCTCCCTAAGCAGAGCTTGAAGAGAAGATGAGAAAGTTTAAGGGAAATTAGATGGGGAAATAATAGACATGTCGGTGGTCCAGGGGAAAGCTTTGCTTTCTCTCGGGGACCCCCAGCTGCCCCCTGGGGCCTAACTAGGGCTTTGATCACCGCTCACTGACGTGAGCTATCGCGTCTCGGGTTGCTCGCCGTGCGGAGCACTGCTCTTCGCAACTTCACCGCAATTGCTCTTTGCCCTAGCGGCCGCGGCCTGCGCCTTACTGCGTGGCGCAGAAATGATGCGGCTTTGCCGCTATGAAGAAGAGATTGAAGGGGGAAGTCCTTAGTTTCTTTAGATATATCTGCGACTGGACGCGAAAGGGACCCACGTCGAAGAAAGTGGGATGAGCGCCTTGAGCAGCCCTTCGATTCAGATCGCAAAGCAAAATCGTAGCGCAGAAAAGCCGGTCAGGCGTGCAGGGTAGGGCGAAGGCCCACTCTGCTTTCGAGCACACGGTTTGGCAAAGCGAGGTGAAGCGCAAGAGGGTCGCAGGGAGGCCCCGAGAGAAAGCGAAGCTTTCCCCTGGCCTACCCGACATGTCTATTCACCTCACAACTATCTTTTCGTTTTAGGTTAGGATTGGGGGCCGATGCTCATGGCTAGTTGCTGCATGCTTTTGCCGCCGTGTAGTCCTAACAAGAGGAAGATTAGAGGAGGCAAGAAGATCGAGAGCACGAGCTTGAAGATCCCTAAAACTAGTTGTGTCGTCTGTTCCTGTTTGAAAACAAAAACGAACATTTTCTTAGCGAAATTGTCCACTTTTGCAGGAAAAACAGCTCCCAATATGCCACCAATAGCTGCAAATATTACCGCCCAGCCTGTACCAAAAAAAACAAAGCTGAAGAAGCAGGCAATGATAAAGGAGAGGCAGAATACGACTTCGATGCGATGTTTTTTTGCAAAGAGCTCTATCTCTTTCACAGTAACCCCTTCATTTTTTTTATTCTCATCCATAATAAAAACCGCTTAACACCAATAGGTGTCGTCCTTAATTCCGGATTTAATGATAAATATAATTTATTGCAATTGTATTTTTCGCTGTTTTCTCTTTGAGTTTTTTTTCGAATCTCATAAACTCGCTCTTCGATTTAGAAAAAATCCCTCTTCGAGACAATTCATGTTTGTTGGACAGCTCCATCAAGTGAAAGTGGAAGAGCTCCTCTACTGGGGGGTGCGGCTGCTTTGGGCGGCAGCGGCAGTGCTTTTTTTGGGGATCTACCTGTTTTTCAAGCTATCCAGTTCAGATTTCGAGTGGAGTGGGGCGCAAGCTGATCCCGGAAGAGGCCAGGGGGTGGCGGGCTATGAATCTATCGGAGGGGGCCCCTTATCTCTCAATGCGTCGCGCTCCTCTCAGTTCATCCCTCGTCTGGGAAGCGAGCTGCTCCTTCTGGGACGGAATACGCGGCCCGATGCTCACCAGACAGAAACCCTTATGCTTCTAGGATCTAAGGCAACCGGCGAAGAAAAGTGTGTAAAAGTAGGCGAAATCGTTTATCTTAGTGAGCTCGATAAGGAAAAAGATGGGAAAAGAGGGCTCCGCTTTAGTGGAGATGCCGCCTCGATTTGGGTGAAACCCATCGCAATGAATAGGCATAGTGTGACATTCGAAGTCTACCGCTTTCTGCAAGATGAACAAAAAGAGGAGAGGAGCCAGCTCGTGCTCTCTCCAGTAGATGAAATACAGAGAAAGCGCTCGATCTCTTTAAGCCAGAAGGATGAGACTCCGTATGCAAAAGCGGCAAAAGAGGCGAGGCACTGGGGAAAGGACCGCCTTCTAGAAGTGTATGGAGGGGATGAGTACCGACGGCTGAGAGAGAAGGAGAAGGTTCAATTCGGGCAGGATGAGGCGGGATCTGTATTCTTTGTCTCTTCGGGAGATCTCTTGGCTTGGGATGAGGGCAGATGGAATAAGGTCTCCTCTATTTCAGAGGTCTCTTCTTCGCAGCCTCTAGTTCAGATTAAGAGCGCTTCTCCACGAGGAGTGGAGGCGGAGCTCTGGGACGAGACGGGGTTTTTCAACCTTCCTCTAAAAATCTCCCCTCCTTCTGGAGGAAGCAAGTCACCTGGAAAAGAGACTCCCCTCTTTTCTGCAATTCGCTTAAGAAATGGGACGCAGGTGAGCTGCATCGCAGGAAAGAGACGCATGGTTCTGCGCGAAGGAGACTGGCTATTAAAAACGGCTTCCGGTTGGCGAAACTTAAAGAAAGCGGAGCAGATCGAAGATTGCATCCACCACAAACTACAGGGAGAGTTGTTTATTTTTGACGGATTAGAAACAGCAGCTGGAAAGACTCTGCTAAAAGGACATCTTTTTGACCCGATGCGCTCTCAGATGCAAGTGGTCTCTTTTCCTGTTTCTCCAGATAAGAAGACAACCAAATCCAAAGAGAGGAGGGGACGTCGATGAGAGTTTTCGCTGCCCTTCTAATGCTTTTATCTCTCTTCTCATCGGGCTTTGCGGCGAGTATCGAAGAGAAAAAAGCGCAGAGTATTCAGAAGAGAGAGGGCTCATCTTCAGCATCGGATCAGCTTCTTCAAAAGGTCAACCACGACCTTCTAGATCTACGCGCCCAGCTTGAACTCTCTTATCTCAAGGCCTCCGAGCTATATAACAAAGAAGCCCATGCAGAAGAGTACTCGATTCTCCTTTCGCAAGTGAGCGCGCTTAAAGCGCAGATGCTCGCCATTGAAGAGAAGTGGAGAGAGGCCTCTGTATCTGATGCCAAGGGAGAGGAAGAGGGGTATGCGCTCTGGGACCAAGAGGAGACAACCCTCGGACAGCTGATCATGGAATATGGCGCGATGGACTACCTCTACATCGTTCCTCCAGAGATGGCAGCTTTAAAACTCAACATGCACTCCAACATTCCCATTCCTCGTGAATCGTGGAATGAGGTGCTCGAGATCATCCTTTCGCACAACGGGATTGGAGTAAAAAAACTCAACCCCTACGCGAAGCAGCTCTTTCTACTAAAACAGGATCCCTCTTCCATCAAGAATATCGCTGCCAATCCCAGCGACCTGCTTCGAATCGCCCCTCACTCTCGCGTCTTCTACCTTCTCTCACCTCCTGTAGAGCAGGCGAAGAGCGTCTTTCAGTTCTTAGAAAAATTCGCCGATATCAAGCAGAGCTTCGTCTATCAGATCGGTGGAAAGATCGCGATCGTCTCCTCGAAAGAAGAGGTGGAGAGGATGCTCTCCCTGTATAACACCGTATGGGATGGCAATAAAGGCAAGGTTTCTAGAGTTGTTCCTATCGGTAAAATGGGCGTGAAAGAGATGGAGAAGATCCTCTCCTCCTTCTTCTCCGACTCACTAGATAGAACGAGAAATCCATTTGGAAAGATTGAAGGAGATGGATTGACCGTTCACACCTTAAATCAAGGAAGAGCGCTCATTCTCGTTGGATCGCAGGCTGTTGTCGATCGCGCAGAAAAGATCATCAAAGAGACGGAAGATCAGCTGCAGGACCCCTCCGAAATGACCGTCTTTTTATACTCGTGCCGCCATAGCGATCCTACTGAACTTGCAAAGGTTCTGGATAAGGTGTACACCTCTCTCCTCTACGCAGCTCCAGAAGGAGAGAGCGACAGCTACGAAATTAATTATGCCCTGCAGGGACCTGGAGTCAGACCTCCAGACGGCTACGCGCCGAATCCTCCCGCTCTAGCCAATCCTCCTCCTCCTGCACGTCCTTCTATCGTCTCCCATCTTGAGTATGAGCAGGGAGGTTCGGACCATTTTATTGCCGATCCAAAAACCGGAACGATTCTGATGGTCATCCGCAGAGATACTCTGCCTAAAATCAAAGAGCTTCTGCGCAAGTTGGACATCCCTAAAAAAATGGTGCAGATCGAAGTGCTTCTCTTTGAAAAGAGATTAAATACTAACAATAGCTTTGGCCTTAACCTACTCAAACTCGGCACGAAGTCTAATCATGTGAAGTACACATCGGCAAACGCTCCTGTAGGAAGAGGCGTTCTAGACTTCTTTTTCAGTGGAAAATCCTCTAAGCACTTCCCCTCTTTCGACGTCGCTTACAACTTCCTCTTAAGCCAAGAAGATATCCAACTGAATGCTGCCCCCTCTCTGATTACAGTTAACCAGACGCCTGCCACTATTGCGATCACTGAAGAGATCTCGATTAATAATGGCGCTGCACCAATCGATACGAATAAAGGGATCGCATTTGAGAAGTCGTTCACTCGAGCTCAGTATGGAATCACGATCGTTCTTACGCCAACAGTTCACCTTCCAGATAATGAAGAGGAAGCAGAAGAGGGCAAGGGCTTTGTCACTCTTCAGACCGACATCACCTTTGATACCACCAAACCCAGCCAAGATGATAGACCGCTTGTAGACAAGAGGCATATTCAGAATGAGGTGCGCGTAGTTGATGGGCAGACGGTTATCTTGGGCGGGCTGCGGCGCAAGTCGAGCCTCGATACAGAGGAGAAGCTTCCCTTCTTTGGAGATCTTCCAGGGATCGGAATGCTCTTTGGTTCGACAAAACTCATCGATCACAGCACAGAGATGTTCTTCTTCATCACGCCAAAAATCGTCCAAGATCCCAAAGAGGAGCTCGACCTGATACGCGCTGAAGAGTTGAAAAAACGCGCAGGCGATATCCCAGAATTCCTAGAGAAGGTGGTTGAGGCGCGCGACAAAGAGAAGAGAAAATTCTTTAAAGAGAGTCTGAAAACCTTTTTCACAACAAAAAGATGAGCTCTGAAACTGCCTGGGAAGAGTTAACTAGTTGGGCGAAAAAATTCGGAGTTGAGTGCAGCTCCGATCTCTCTCTCTTTCCTCTTGTTCAAGAAAAAAAAGCGCTTCTTCCCTACGCCTTTGTTAAAAAACATCAGATTCTTCCCGTCGCCGAAATGGAGACCCATTTCCTGGTAGCGACCTCAGATCCTCTCGATTTAGAGGCTCTAGAAGAGGTGCGCGTGCTTCTCGGTAGATCTATTCAGGAGCTCGTCACTCCAAGAGGAGTGATAGAGGAGGCGATCGAGCGCTGCTACCACCAGAAAGAGAATGAGGCGTCTCAGCTCATCGCGAGCTTCCAGGGCGGCCCAGAGAGCGGACAAGTCGTCGAAGCTGAGGGGTATGATCTGCTCGAGCAGCGCGGAGACTCTCCCGTCGTGCGCATGCTCAACGCGATGCTCTTAGAAGCGATTGGGCAGGGATCATCCGATATCCATTTTGAACCTCTAGAAACCGGCCTAGGCGTCCGCTACAGAATAGATGGCGTGCTGCAGATGAGACACGCTCCTCCAAAAGAGTATCAGTCACAGCTGATCACGCGCATCAAGGTGATGGCAAAGTTAGACATCGCAGAGCAGAGGCTTCCACAAGATGGCAGGATCAAGCTGCGGATGGGAGGCCGGCAGATCGATTTTCGCGTGAGCACAGTCCCTGTTGTTTATGGCGAGAGGATCGTCCTTCGTATTCTCGATAAGAGCAATGTCGTCGTCGGCTTGAATAAGTTGGGAATGAGACAGGAGATCTTAGAGAGTTTAAAAAAGCAGATTGCACACAGCGAGGGGATCGTCCTCGTCACAGGTCCAACGGGAAGCGGTAAGACAACTACACTTTATAGCGCCCTCTCAGACATCAGCTCTCAAGAGGTCAACATCATGACCATCGAAGATCCTGTGGAGTATAAACTTCAAGGGATGGCTCAGATTGGTGTGAACTCCAAAATTCACCTCACCTTCGCAACAGGCCTAAGACATATCCTGCGTCAAGATCCCGACGTCATCATGATCGGAGAGATCCGCGATAAAGAGACAGCGGAGATCGCCATTCAAGCGTCGCTCACAGGGCACCTTGTCTTAAGCACGCTACATACGAACGACTCTCCCTCAGCACTCACTCGCTTAGTGGACATGGGGATCGAGCCCTATCTCCTTACCTCCTCCGTTCTCGCTGTATTAGCACAAAGGCTTGTGCGTTCCATCTGTCCAGAGTGTCGCTACTCATACACCCCGACCTCTGCAGAGCTTGTGGAGCTGGGTTTAAATGAACAGGAGCATCGCAGTGCGTTTTTTCATAAAGGAAAGGGGTGCGCCAGCTGTTACGGATCGGGCTATAAAGGCCGCCTGGGAATTTACGAGCTCATGCTCATGAGTCCATCGATAAAGAGGCAGCTGCTGAAGAGCGCGGATGCCGAGGAGCTGCGCAGGATCTCTCTTTCTCAAGGAATGACCAGCTTGAGAAATGAAGGGGCCCTCCTCGTGATAAGAGGAGCCACAACAACCGCAGAGGTGCTGCGCGTGACGCGCGGCTGTGAAGAGGAGGTCGTGTAAATATGGCCCTCTTCCGCTACCAGGCCCTCACTCAGAGCGGTAAGAAGATCGCTGGCGTCATCGATGCCGACTCCTACGCCCTTGCAAAAGAGAAGCTGCTGAAGCAGCAGATCATGCTCGTCGAGCTGGCGATGCATGAGAAGAGGGAGATCGTCGTAGATCGCACCCTACTGCTAACCTTCACTCGAGAGCTGGCTCAGCTACTTCAAGCTGGCCTCCCTTTGTACGAGAGCCTGCTGACCATTGAAGAGAAGTATCGGAGTCACAAGTGCCATCCCCTCTTTTTGGATCTCTGCGACAGGCTGAAATCGGGAACCTCTTTTTCTGCAGCGCTCTCTCGCTATCCGAAGAGCTTCGATAGCATCTATCTGGCTCTAGTTAAAGCAGGAGAAGAGGGGGGCTGCCTTGAGACTGTTGTCCATCAGCTATCGCAGCTCATCGCGCGTCAGCAAAGGCTGCGCAAACAGCTAATTGCGGCGCTTACCTACCCAGCCATCCTTTTTGTTTTCTGCCTTCTAGTCACGGTAGGACTCCTCGTCTTTGTGGTCCCATCCCTTCAAGAACTATTTGAAGGCCGCCAGTTGCACCCCGTTACGCAGCTTGTTCTTGGACTCAGCAACTGGGTGAATAAATATGGTCTGCTGTTTCTTGGGCTGGTGAGTATAGCATGCGTCGGGATCGCGGCATTTTTTCGCTCAGATAGGGGCAAGACCGCCCTGCAAAAGGGACTTATGAAGATCCCCTTCATGCGCATGCTGCTTTTAAGATCTTCACTCACGCGCTTCTGTCAATGCTCATCGCTTCTGATCGTAGGCGGGCTTCCCCTTCTAGATGCGCTCAGGCTTTCTCGCAAGTCGATGAAATTTAAGCTGCTTGAAGAGGTAGTCGAAAGAGCTGAGATGAGAATCATTGAAGGAAAATCTTTAAGCGCCGAACTTAAACGCTCTCCACTTATTCCCTCCCTTGTCGTCCGCATGCTGAGCATTGCAGAAGAGACTGGCAAGATGGGCCATATCTTTACAAAGCTAGCCGAGATCTATGACGAGGAGCTCGAAAAAAATCTTATGCAGCTCTCCGCCTTTCTCCAGCCGGCACTTCTCATGACCCTCGGCGCCATCGTCGGCCTCGTCGTTCTCTCCATCCTTCTCCCCCTCACCGACGTCAGCTCCTTCCTCTCCTCCTAACAAAAGAAAAAGATCGGGCACGTTCACGAGAATCCGGAAAGTTACCCAGGAATTTCCTAATCTTCTCCCGCTTCTTTCGTGTCCCCTCTTTTGCTTTCGTGAACGTGCCCGTGTGCGTGCCCGCGCCCGATCTTCTTCCCTCTTCCCTCCCTCTTCCCACTCTCTTCTTCCAAAAAGAGGGGGGCATGTGTATGCTATGGAGGCTTAGCCTGAGGTGAAACCATGCAAAAGAGAAAGAAGCAGCCGCTGACGCTTTTAGAGATCATGATCGTGATCTTTTTAATCGGACTAATTGGAAGTGTGATTGGATATAATATGAAAGGGAGCCTCGATGAGGGCCGCTATTTTAAAACTGAACAATCCGCTAAACAGATCCGCGAGCTTCTCCTTCTGGAAGTAGCTAAAGGTGCATCGATCGACGATGTTGTCTCCGACCCAGAGTTCTATCTAAGAAAGACCGGGATAGTAAAGGATGCTAAAAAAATCTTGAAGGATGGCTGGGATAATCCTTTTAAGATCGAAAAGAAGTATACCGACGACATCAAGGTTACAACTGCCAAATTTACAGAGATGCGCTCCAAAAAGAATAAGAAGCATGACGGAAAAGAGAAGGCAGATAGCGAAGATGGCGATGAGGGGTAAGAGACCCTTCTCCCTTCTTGAAGTTATTCTTTGCATCGCAATTTTAGCGATCATCTCCGGTTTTTTGGGTGTCGAAATCAAAGATACGATCAACTACCAGCGTTTCGAAAGCTCCGTTGCGGGGTTTGTATCCGATCTAAGAAGAGTTCAGGCGCTTGCCCTGAGCTACCAGGGAGAGTTTAATCTTACACTTGTCAAGCATGAGAATGGGTATGCCTATGCCTTTTTCTCCGATGAGCCGAAGGAGATGGTTCGCAAACTGCCGAAGGGAACTCTCCACGGGGTTAAGTCGATGCATCTGGACAATAGGCTGCAAGAGAAGGTGTCGATTACCATTTTTGCAACAGGCAGGGTCGAGCCCTCTAAGAAGTTAAAAATCGGGACAGATTCCAGAACTCTTGCTCTTGACCTCGGCTCCCCTCTTAAGTTAATAGAGATGAAACACGAGGAGTCGTGATGCATCTTTCAAGCGCAGCTTTTACCCACCAAGGAAAGATCCCCTCGAAGTACACCTGCGAAGGAGAGAACATAAACCCTCCCCTTTCGATTAAAGATGTCCCATCACAGGCTAAAAGCCTCGTTCTCATCATGGATGATCCAGACGTTCCTGAATTTGTTCGCAAGGATCGCATGTGGGTGCACTGGGTAGCCTTTGACATGCCCCCGACATTGAAAGAGATCAAAGAAAATAGCCCAGCACCCGGCATCTCTGGAAAAAACACCGGTGGCAAACTCGGTTATCAAGGCCCCTGCCCTCCAGATCGCCAGCACCGCTACTTCTTTAAACTCTACGCATTAGATTCTCTTCTCTCTCTTCCTCAAGGCTCGACCAAGCAGCAGGTCGAAAAAGCCATGGAGGGACACATCCTCTCTTCTGTTGAACTCATCGGCACCTACAACAAAGCAGCTAATTGTTAGTTGTTGACAAACAATTAATTTAATTAGTAGCGTCAGGTTTGGGTATAAATCTTTATTTTAACTCCGTAGGGGGATGTATGATGATGGAGAATGCTATATTCCTGGCCAAAATTTTTGGGCCACTATTAGCTATCGTGGGCTTCTGGATGCTCACTTACTGTGACAATTGCAGCAAGGTGATGGCTTCTATGAAAGCTACACCAGGTGCTCACTATGTTTGCGGTGTAATGAATGTACTGCTCGGCCTTGTGATCATCTCGATGTATAACGTCTGGATGTGGCAGCCAGCACTGCTCGTAACTGTTCTTGGATGGTTTCTCTTATTAAGAGGCGTCAGCTGTCTCTTTTTCCCTCACTTTTGCATGAAGTGTTCGGCTTCAGACAAGTGTGGAATGAAAGTGTTATGTGCAATTCCTCTCGTTTGGGGACTTGCTCTCTGCTGGTTCGCATACTTAATGTAGGAAAAATATGGACATGATTAATCAAAAAGCTATCTGGATTGCTACAGTATTTGGTCCATTTTTGACCATCGTTGGCCTCTGGATGCTACTTCGTAAAGACGCGCTGATGAAGACCTATAGTTCGATCAAGGGAACACCTTGCGTGCTATACGTTCGTTCAACATGCAACATTTTTCTCGGCCTACTGATTATCAACCTATACAACATGTGGATGAGCAACGCTTTTCTGCTTGTTACGCTACTAGGTTGGGGCTTTTTAGTAAGAGGAGTTGTAACTCTTTTCGCTCCTCAATTTGCTGTAAAAGCTGGAATGTCAGATCAGAAAGTTCTCCGTGCGCGTGGGATCATCCCTCTCGTTTGGGGCCTTCTTCTGATGTGGCTCGCTTTCTGGAGATAAAATTTTCCTTAAGACTGTTCCCTCTTAATCGAGGGAACAGCTCTTGTCTCTAAACCTCTTATTTCCTATTCTGCATGTTAGATTTTCTAACGTGTTAAAATATTTTTTGAGGTTCTCCTATGCAAGCTCTTCTTCTTTTCGCATTTTCTCTCTTCTGTGCAACGGCACTGGTCTCAGAAGAGCCGCAGCAGCAGCTTGCGCTACCTCCCACAGTTGTTTCACTAAAACCGCGCCTTCCCCACTGGCGTCCGCAGATCGTACAGACCTACCCGAATGGCAATCCCGAGCGCGTCCTCTTTTTTGAAGCGAATGACAAAGATGAGAAGATCGCAGTTAAGCAGCAGAGATTTTATGAGAATGGCCGCCTGAAAAATGAGATGGATCTCACGACGGTAGCTGAAGGCTCAGCGGGATATGAGGAGTGGAAGAGCACGATTGTGCCCCATGGAATCAGCGTCTCTTTTTTCTCAAACGGCAAAGTTGAAAAGATCGCCACCTATGAGAAAGGGGTGATGAATGGAGAGCTCCAGATCTACTATCCAACCGAACAGCTCAGAGGCAAGGCAGCATATAAGAATGGACTGCGCGATGGGCCGATGATCTCCTATCACGAAGATGGTTCGAAAGCGGAAGAGGGCACCTACAAAGAGGGCAAACTCGTTGGAGAGTACAACCGTTTTACATCAAAGGGGGTGCGTGTTGCGCTTACTCCTTATGAGAATGGAGTTCCTCACGGAAATGCTCTTGAGTGGTATGAGAGCGGCGCTCTGAAGGCCAGCTACCAATATATGAAGGGCCTACTCCATTCCAATGGGCAGAATCCTGCGCTCATTGTTTATGGAGAGGATCGGTCGATTCAGGAAGCGCAAGATTATAAAGAGGGAGAGCCGGTCGGCACCCATTTTAAATACTACCCTAACGGAAAAGAGAGCTACAAAGTCGTTTATAGAAAGGGCAAAAAGCAGGGTAAGGAGCAGTTTTTTGCACAGGATGGCAAGCTGCTTGGAGAGGGCGAATACAAGGATGGAGTTAAGATTGGCAAACACTGGCGCAACCATGAGAATGGAAAAGCGGCATTCGTCGCCATCTACAATCAAGATGGGAAGCTGCTCGAGCCGATTGTCGAATATAGCTCAGAGGGGCAGAAGATTGCCGAATACTCGCTTATTGATGACCTTCGCGACGGCGCCTTCCGCGAGTGGTATCCAAACGGAAAGATAAAGACCGAGTTCTCCTATATCAAAGGGAAGTTTAACGGTCCGCAGAAGGAGTACTACGAAGGTGGACAGCTCAAGGTTAACACCTCATATAAAGAGGGCGTTCAAGATGGCGTCTATGAAGAGTGGTATGAGAGTGGCAAGCCAGCGGTCATCTACCATATCGCCAGCGGCATTAAGCAGGGCGAGTGCAAAGAGTGGTGCGCAAATGGACAGTGCCAGATCGAAGAGCACTACCAGAATGGCCTCCTAAACCAGATCAGACGCGAGTGGCACGAGAATGGAACTCTGAAGTTTGAGGGCGCGTTCCAGCTGGGCAAGAGAGAAGATCTCCACCGCGAGTGGAATGATAAGGGCGAGCTCATCTTTGAAGCGCGCTTCGAAAACGACCTTCCCCAGGGGCTGATGCGCACCTGGTACGCTAAAGGAAAGCCAAAAGAGTTTGCCGAGTTTAACAAGGGCAAGCAGCACGGTAAAGGCGAAGAGTTTTATGAAAATGGTCAGAAGCGCTCTATCGCTTTCTACAAAGAGGGGCAAGCCGACGGTCAGGTTCAGATCTGGCATGAAGATGGAACTCTCTGGCTAGTCAAAAACTACCGCATGGGTGTGCCTTGTGGAGAGCAGATCGAATACTTTTCAAAAGAGATGACAGAGAAGAAGCAGGCGCAAAAAGTTTCAAAACGCTACTTCTATAACGAGGAGGGCAAGCTCCACGGCGAGCAGAAGACCTTCTATCCCGATGGCGTTGCACAGACTCTTATCGTTTATGAAAATGGCGAGCTCCATGGAATGAAGGCGCTCTGGGACCCTAAAGGTAATCTGTTAGAAGAGTCGACCTACGATAAGGGTAGACTCAACGGGAGATTCTACGAGCTTACTCGCGATGGAAAGGAGATCATCTACAACTACAAGAATAACAAGAGACACGGACCTCACGAGGTCTTCTATGCGCCGCACGAGTTCTTCGGAAAGGTTAAAGCCCTCGAGGCGAACTTTGTCGATGATAAGGAGGAGGGGGAGTTCTGCGAATACAATGAAGCTGGCACAAAGGTTACTAGCACCTTCTACAAAGAGGGCATGAAAGAGGGCCCAGCCCAGGTTTTTGGAACGCAGGGCAATGTCATCATGCGCATCGAGTTCAAGAGAGATAAGAAGAATGGACCTGCCATTCAATACTTCCCAGACGGGAAGCTCTTCAAAGAGATCACCTTCGTCGATGATATGAAAGAGGGCGAGGAGAGGACCTACTTTGATACTGGCAAAGTCGGCTCTATTATTAACTACAAGAATAACGTGCTCGATGGGCCTTCAACAGAGTGGAATGCCCAAGGCGTGATCGTCTTTGAGGGCGAGTATAAGATGGGTAAGCGCCACGGCAAGTTTAACAAGTACTTTGAAGATGGCAAGCCGCGCCTCCTTCAAGTCTTTGTAAACGATGAGCTCCATGGCATCAAAAAGGCCTACGACGCTCAGGGCGCCTGCACCGAAACCCGTTACGATAATGGCCGCAAACTCTAACAAGTAAAGGGATCTTTTTTGGAGTGCGGCGACCCGGCGCCGCTTTTTTCGAGATCGACCTGGCGATTCGTCTAGCCGATGTTGAGAGAAGCGGCGCCGGGTCGCCGCACTCCAAAAGAGAGGTGTTTCCTAGATAGTTGCTCCCTTTGCTCTATTGTTAGGAGTTTAGAGGTTCGAACTCG
Organism: Chlamydiales bacterium; assembly: GCA_016185065.1. Classification (NCBI taxonomy): domain Bacteria; kingdom Pseudomonadati; phylum Chlamydiota; class Chlamydiia; order Chlamydiales; species Chlamydiales bacterium. Next base: position 29,707 of record JACPOL010000001.1, on the reverse strand, counting down.
TGTTCGGAGATAAGATCTTTTAGGCTTTCAGGAAGGCGAGGGTCGTGATAAAGATCCGCGTAGCTGCGGTGCTGGTGGGCATCGAGAGTGCCAGTGTTCATGCGCGTGCCTGCACTAAAGCGGTGCTTATCGAGCTCGTTGATTGCGCGCTCTCCGTCTGGGTTAAAGCGGAAGACAAAGGAGTGGGAGACCATCGGCGTGGAGGGAGGAAGCGCAGCTGTCGCATTTAGCTCTAGCGGCATGATGATCGAGAAGAGCAGTGTAAAATCCTGGAGATGGCGATCGGCCCTGGCAAAATATTGCAATAACGCGATATCTCCATGTAAGAGCTGTCTGAAGCTATTCTCTAGTCTATGTTCATTGCCAGTATCATCCATGATTACCGTTGCAATTCCCCGACCATCTATTGTCCCTCTGATCCCATAGTTTTTATATGACTCAGCCTCTTCATAGAATTTGCATTCGATCTGAGCGGTAAATCTTGCTCCACCCTCTCGACCGTGCTGGATGCTACTGCAGACTTCTGGGCAGAATTCCTCAAATTTCGTCGTAAGGAGCTGATCTAGCTGCTGCCTGCAAGCAGCTGCTGTTCTGGTAAGAGAGGCCTCTGAGGGAGAAAAAATCCAAGCGACAAAGATGCAGATGCGGTCGATTAGCTCGACGACGCACTCTGGAAGATAGTCGACGAGGCAGGCGCAGTAGCGCAGCTCTAGAATGGGAGGGATAGCATTCAGGTTGAATGGCACAGATAGTTGTGCAAGGGAGACGCGATCTAAAGCCGCATCATCGCCCTCGTCTCCTTCATGCTCTTGGACGAAGATCTCTGGAGATCCGGATCCCGAACCTACTGAACTTGCATGTGACATAATATCCTATTTTTTTATCTACCTGTAACCCGCACTAAGTTGAAGTCGGGATAAGCGCTGTCGAGATTGCTTTGATCCATTTTTTTTTCTTTTTCAGCCTTTGTCTCGTATGTTTCCCTCTTCTTTACAGGGGTAAAATCCTCTTCGGAGACAATATCTTTTAAAGCTTGAGGAATGAGACCACTTTTCTGAAAAGAGTCGTAGTCCCAGTGCTGATTGGTCTCGATATTGTGCATATTCCGCAGGTCAGTTGGCTTGATAACTGGTTCGACTGCGTTAAAGGCCCCCTCTCCGTTTGGATTAAAACACATGGCGAAGGAGAGAGAGTCCATTCTATCTCCGAAGTAGCGAGATTTTGTGAAGATTGTGAAGAGCAGGGTAAAATCCTGAACAAAGCGGTTGTGTCTGTTAACTTCTTTTGATAGGTGTGTATCGTAAAAGAGTCTTCTGAAGTTGCTCTCTCCTAAATGAACAGCTCCTCTCTCATCTATAAAACTTGTAGTCCCATCAGGATCTATGATTCCGGTGTGACTGGCGCTTTTGCAGCTCTCTGGTTTCTCATTGAATTTCAAAATGAATTGAGCAGCGTATCTGCCTTTTTCTCCATTTCGAAGCTTTGGACAGTAGTATTGAAAGCTAGTTGTAAGTGCTCGGTCCAGCTGTCCCAGGCAAGCATTATGTCTATTTATAAGAGAATTTAATGCAGGATCAAAAAATGAGGCGATGAAGATGCAGATGCGGTCGATCAGCTCGACGACGCTCTCGGGAAGATAGGCAGCCAGGCAGTCAAAGTAGCGGAAATTTGGAGTTTGGACAGGGAGATCCGGATACTCGTAGTAGCTGTGCTCTACCGAACTGGGTTGTTGCCCCGCTCGTTGTAAGGCTGTCATGATGGCTTGCTCTTGAGGGTTTAATTCTAATAATTATAAGTGAAATCTGGTTATTTTATAATAATTAAAATTAAATTTTGTGGTTATTCTACGAAGTTAATGCTCCCCTCCTTGAATATAAAGTGTCCCGCTTCGAGAACGATGTTAAAACCTTTTTGAGTGTATATATCGAATGAAGAAAAATTGTGGCATGAGAAGTGAGGCTCGTTTAGATGTCGATTATATAGAAATTTATTTAATGAGCCTGCGACCTCTTCATCCGCACCATGCCTCAGTTCAATGATCTCCAATTCGAAATAATTAAAGTTGGTCTCTTTGCCATAAGGGAGAATGTGAGTGTCGTAGAACTGTTTAAGATCTTGATGAAACCGTCCTCTCTCATCGTGTTTATAGGTGTATGATCCCTGAAATTCTTTAGGAAGAACGCCTGGGTTCTGAGAACGAATTACAATATGCAGAATCACATCGCGTACCGCGTCGTGATGCAGCGAGAGCCTCCAGGCCGTTTCTTGGATACCAAATGCATCGATAATCTGCTGACCGTTTTGGAGGTGGATAGCCGCAGCCTGCCTTGCAAAGGGCTCTTGCGATTCTAGCCGTCTAGAGGGCAAAACTTCTCTCCCCTTCTCTGGACTATAGCTGAAGCCGCGCACACTTCCGCTGATGCTCTGATCGGTGTGAGTAGTTAGTGTTGTCACGTCTAAATCAAAACTATGGATATCTTTGCCACCCGTTTTTCTAAGGGCATACTGAATAAAGCTCTCGATATCATGATGGAGAACATCACGAGGGACTGTTCTGTAGACGAAGACCCTATTGGTCGTGGAAGGTTCTTTGCGCGGGTCTTCAAGTGCTAACTTAATGTTCACGACGAGATGAATCTCTTCCGTAGAAGCGTCAAGCGGCTCCCAAGAGCGGACAAGATCATCTCTTGCGACGCCTAGCTCCTTGAGATTGCTCTGATGGATTGGATTAGCAAAGAGAGAGGCGATCCAACAGCAAAAAGATTCGAGGAGGTCGATGGCCCACTCCGGCAGCCATCCTTGAAGGAAGGCGCAGTAGTGGAGTGAAGAGGAGGGGGCGGGGTTCAACGGATCGAGAGAACTCAAGGTGGAGCCTCGGCGCTCTAGCGCTGCGTGTGAATGTGATTTTGCCGAGGCATGGTGAGGGCTTGCGGAGGCGCGAGCGGCACTCTCTAATTCAGATTGAGAAAGAGGAGGTGTTAGTTCTCGTGCTAAAAGAGGTGGTGCCATTGAAGTGTCTCCGCGGGTTTAAACGCGGAAATGTATAAACTTTTTTGGATTATAAATCCACCCTCGAAAAGCCTCCCCTCTTTGATTGAGCGGAGCGAAATTCCTGGAGTGCATATGACTTGGTCTAGCGTTTTGCAGACTAGAAGGAGTATGAAGAAAAAATAACAGGATCCGCTTCGCTGGCAGGATCGCCGCATGCGCGGCGGCAGGATAAGAGAGAGAAAAAGATTCTTTCTTTCTATCCTGCCGGCGCGGTTAGCGCCGATCCTGCCAGCGAAGCGGATCCTGTTTTTTTACTCTTGAAAAATCGGTGAAAGTCCAAAAAAGCTGCCAGCGGGATTTTTGCAATTACCTCTGGGGACCTCTTTTCGTTCGGTCAAAGAAAGAGAATATTCTTCAGGCTTTTTCTTGGGCGGGGAGGCGCTCTGGCTTGACCCAGCCTTCGAGGAAGGGAGGGATGTCATCAGGTTCTCTCGTCTCGTAATCCTCTTTGGAGTTAAAGGTGCGCGTATGGAGAGCTGCTCCATGGCAGCTGTAGTAGATGATTGTGCTATCCTCGTGCACTTGCATGACGCCAAATTTGAAATCGACGACCAGTTCATTGCGCTGCTCAACGAGTTCAAGCACATCATTTTCAAGCGCAAGCATGAGCGATTCTAAATTCCGATAGTTGTCTTGTGTAAGAGTTCTGATGCGAGCAACATGCTGAGGAAAACGGGGATTTTCTTTTTGTAGAACAACTTCGAGGTGGAGAGTAACTTCGCAGCTGAATGGCTGATCTAAATCTGTACGGTCATCAAGAAGATCAGCTATATTGCTGTGAATTTTACTGGCGATCTCTCTCTTCCAGGCCTCGAATATCACCCTTCGAGCTTCTCCTAATTCTCTTCTGATCTGAACCTCTGATAAAGCAGGAGCGGGTTCTGTGACGAACCAGGAGTAGACGAGAGCGCAAAGAGGCTCGAGCATGTCGAGCAGGCATTCGGGAACCCACCCCTCCAGACATCCGCTGAATCGCCGCGGTGCGGGAGCTGCATCTGGCTCCTCCTCTTCCGCAGGAGAAGCTGCTGCACTTGCAATCGTAGAGCGTGGGCTTGTCAGGGCTGTGCGCAGGTGCTGTTGTGCACTTCGCTGTCCAGAGTCACTCGAAATAAAGGGCGTTCCCTGCCTGCGGTGGCTGCCTTCGGTTAGTTTGTCCATGCGATTTTCTCTCCTGAAAAAAGAGAAAATATGAGCGAGTAGGGCTTAAATTCCAAGACTCAAAATTTATTCGTGAAAAACAGGCCCGCCATCTCCGCCAAACCTGGGGTCCGTTAAGATCTCCTGATATTTTTCTCTACTAGAGAAATGTTCAACTAGAAAAGGGCCCCTGGTTTGATCTGTTAGCGGACGATATGTGTATGAGAGTGCAGTTCCATCGACTCCGGCTTTAGGCTTGTGGAGTATCACACAGCTGAGTTGGAAATTAGTGCAGAGAGAGTCTGTTGAGTGCGCGGTTTTTATTTTATGGAATAGATCTATCATATTCTGATCAAAATCTTTACGCGTCTTCTGCGTATACGAAAGGTTTGTAGTGACAAACGGTTTTTCTGGCGTGCATTTCAACATGATAGAAACAGAGGTGGTAAACTCCTCCTCTTGGACATCTTTCTCTTTGAAATACTCTTTCCAGTAGGCTTTAAGCTCAACAAGAGCATCTTCAACCTGCATCAGATTGCGCAGAAGAAGCGCTCCCTCATCCGTAGGCATTAATTGGGCGGCCTGAATGCCCGCCTCTTGGAATAGAGGGGAGGAGGCTAAAAGAGTATCGGGAGAGCGAACTCCTCGGGTGGTTTTCTGATCGGAGAGAGTGACGGAAGGAGACTCGGGATCGAATTTGCATGTGACAAATTTTGACATGACCATTGGACGCCCAGCAAAAGACTCTTGAGAAACAGTCAAGAATGCCGTTTCAAAGTTCTCTAGATTATCTTCCGGTTTTTCTTGTGTGCGCAAATGACGAAGGATGTCGCGCCTTAGCTTCTCCCTGTTCTCATTGATGTAGAGCTTTGAGAATTTGATAAATTTGACCTGCTCATCTGGTAGATAGAGTTTGATGATCAGAGTGGCTTGGCAGGCAAATGGCGTAATTTTTTTGGTTCTTTCTGCAGACCTTTCTGCAAATTTAGAGTCGCGAATCCACTGCTCAGTGAGCTTGTCAACGCTATGCCAGAGCTGTTCATGAGCAGAAATGAGATCAGAAGCTTTTGATGCAGCAGGAGCTTCTGGAAAACATAGCTCGATTAGCTCTTTAAACCAGACAAGAACCGTGAAAATGCAGGAGGGTAGATTCGACTCTAGCCAGCCCCAGCAGCCAATATCGGACTCTTTTTTAATTGCGCTTTTGACGGGCGATTTGTGAGGTGTGCTGATGACATTGAATTCGGAATCCTCCTCTTTTACGTGGGGGGTGATCTCTTCTTCCGGTTCTTCAGCAGCAGCGCTATCTTTAGTCTCAGGAGCTTCGACTTCAGGTTCATCTTCTTCTAGTTCGTCTGTAGCTACAAATAGTTCTCCGGGTTTTGGCACGACAGGTTGAGCATCATCGAATACTTTCATGCTTGTGAGCGTGCTTCTGCCTGCCTCATCACCGAAGGAGATTTTTCTCTTGTGGCCAGGCTCGCTGGCTGGAGGAGAAGGGAGGCGGTCGGGGCCTTTGGATTCGAGCGGTAGAATTGACATAGTGCGCTTGGTGTGTAGAGTTTGCGAAATATTCTTACACTACAGCGCGAATTTGTGAACTATCTTTTTGATAGCTTCTGAAAAATCTGCTCTTCGATCTCTGCAGGGACAAAGTCGTGCAGTCGTCTTTTTTGGTGAGCGATCTCTTTGATGAGAGTGGAGCTGATGTGGCTGAGCTGGGGATCTGTGATGAGAAAGAGGGTTTCGATGCCGGAGAGCTTGCGGTTTGCAAGAGCGAGCTGAATCTCGCTTTCGAGATCCGCAGCAGAGCGAAGTCCGCGGATGAGAAGAGAGGTCTTCTTTCTCTTTGCAAAGTCGACAGTAAGTTCGGAGAAGCTCTCTACTTTTACAGAGGTTAGATTTTTAGTGAGTTTGCGCAGCATCTCCTCGCGCTCTTGAATGGTGAAGCTACTCTGCTTGGAGAGATTAGCAGCAATGCCAATGTGGAGCTCTTTGAAGAGAGGGGCTGCGCGTTTAATGATATCGAGATGGCCGAGTGTGGGCGGGTCGAAGCTGCCTGCAAAGAGTGCACTGTCCATAATTAGACATTATGAAACAGGCAGATATTGGTGCAAGATCGACCTGCCGAAGTGGCGTCTATCTTTGCAGATGAAGTGTTTGAGGGGGATGGGCTGCTTCTCCCACGGAGAGGGGTAGGCCTCTTCGATGAAGATATCCGCATGGCGCGCAAGCTCCATTCCGTCTAAAAGGGTGAGGAGTTCTGGATGGTAGGTGTTCTTCTCGTAGGGAGGATCGATGTAGATCAGGTCATACTTTTTTTTCATCTCTTCTAAACGGCGTAGAACAGTTTCTACATCTCCTGTGAGAAGTGTGGCCTGCTCTTCGAGTTTTAAAGCGCGCAGGTTCTCTTGGATGCAGAGGATAGAGCGTCTGTCGCTGTCGATGAAGGTTGCGTGTGCTGCACCGCGACTTAACGCTTCGATGCCGATGGCGCCAGAGCCCGCGAAGAGGTCGAGGAAGTTTGTCTCGACGATCCTATCTTTGCAGATGTCGAAGAAGGACTTCTTCAGAAGTCCAGTTGTGGGGCGCACGGGCGCTCCCTTCGGAGTTTTTAAGACGCGGCCGCGCAGCGCGCCGCCTAAGATGCGTAGTGACATAAAAAAATTTATTCCTCTGTGCTCTCCGTGGTAGAAAATCTTAGCAGTCTGATGATTTAAGCTCGAAGGGGAAGAATTTTTCCGGAATAAAAAACAGGATCCGCTTCGCTGGCAGGATCGCTGCTGACGCAGCGGCAGGATAAAAAAAATCCGAAGATCCTGCCGGCGCGGCTAGCGCCGATCCTGCCAGCGACGCGGATCCTGTTTTTTCTTTTTGTTTCTTTTTGCTTGCTATAGAGCGATATCGTTGCCAGAGGATTTTAGCAGTTCTTTGGCTTTTATGAGATGGGCAACTTTGCCCTCTCTTAAAAAGTTCTCGTACTGCTCCTTAGCACGCACCTTTGCCCAGCGCTTTTCTAGGATGCGAGGGGCTTTTGCTGCGTCTTTTAAAGAGATCTCTTTAGTAATGGTCACCCACTGATCCTTATACTTTCCTTGAATCAGGAGGGTAAAGTCGCCGAACTTGTTTAAAGTGCCTACAATGTCGTAGGGGCGCTTTGCAAACAGAGTTGGCATGTTGGATGTCGTAGGATAGAAGTGGATCTTGCTGCTGCCATCTTTTGGGATAGCGGTAACTGTCATGTTGGTAATCAGAGGATTACGCAGATCGAGCAGGAGCTTGCCGAGACGTCTAGGGAAGGCGGCGTGTGTGTCGGAGTAGAGGAGCTGGCCTCCACTGCAGCTGCTTAAGAGATCGAGCATGATCAGATTGTTTCCCTGTCCAACTGCTGCTGAGTGCAAGGTAACTTTCCCCTCATTCTTCTCGAGCCACTTGCCGATGCTTTTTTGATGTCTTACTGTCGCTTGCGAAGAGCCGCCGTCACTGAGCAAGATAGCGGTGTGAACCTCATCGTCAGAGAGGGTGCGAGGGATGATCTTTTCAAGAGAGGAGTAGAGATCTGCAGAGGCGAACATCCCGCCATGCTCTTGTCCTTCGAGGAACTCTTCTGCGCGGCTGATTGAGGCCCTTGAGAAGGGTAGCGAGCTTTCGCTTAGGCGTCTTACCTTCTTGTCGAAGAGGATGATGTTGAACTTGTCTCCCTCTTGCAGGCAGGAGAGAGCTTTTATGACGGCGCGCTTATAGGCTGCAAAGCGGTGGCGCTCGATAGAGCTAGATCTGTCGATTAGGAAGTAGTAGTTCTGCGGCTGGCTCTCTAGCTGGAGCTCATCTGTTGGGTTTAGGCTGAGAGAGAAGACGTAGCCTGCGCCCTCAGGATGAGGCATCAGCTGCATCTTCACTTCGAACGCTTCATCCCAACTTTGAGTCTGAGCGATCTGAGGAAGTAGGTAGGCGTCCACTTCGGGAAGAGAGTCTCTTGATGGGATTCCCAGCATGGAGCCCTCGCCAAGGGTGATAATGGGGCTCTGAGGCAGTAGAAGCGTAGTCTCTTTCTCGCTCTTCTCCGAAGAGAAGAGAGAGGCATCTAGTGCCGGCTTCAGCTCTTGTGGGGCTGCAGCGTTAGGTTCTTTGCTAAAGCTCTCCATGAATGAAGCTGGAGGGAGGGTGGATTCTGCCATTGCAATGGTTGGCATCGATTCAAAACCGAGGTCATCCTCCTCTTCTACGCCCTCTAGGACAAGAGAAGAAGTGAGGATGTTTTTTGGATCAGAACTCGCCCTCTTTTCAAGCGAAAGCTGTGGAAAGATAGTCTCCTCATCGCGCACGCGCTCCATCTCGTCGAAGCTGGCTAGAACAAAAGCGAGAGAGGGAGCGACCATTGTAGGTAGCTGCAAGCTCTCACTCTCTGTAATCTCCGCTTCAGGGAGAGGAGGAAGTGTAGCGATGATCTCTTCAGAAGGCTGCTTATAATAGTCGGAAGGATGGAAGCGTAGATCAAAAGGAATCTCTTTCTGATCTGGAGAAGCAAGCTCCTCGAATACCTCTTCAAGCTCTTCCTGTCGCACGAGATCCTCCTCGTTTGCAGCCACACTTTCCAGAGGAGGTGTAGATTTGCGGAAGAGAGAGGTAAATCTATTCTGCAGAACTAGCGGCTGCTTCACCAGAAAAGCGACCAGAAAGAGGTGCAGACTTACCGATATTAGAAGGCATGTCGCAAGAAGAGAACGCTTCTTATTCTTCATAGGCTTGTTGTTTTCTCTAACTTATCGCGCAGATAGGGTGTCAGTTCGGAATTAGAATTTTTCAGCTCTTCAAGCAGCGCATCTGCTTTGAGCTTCATCTCTTTGGCTTCCTCTTCGTTTTCTGTCAGCGCAGCTTGTGTTTGAAGAATTAGGGAGTCGATAAATTTCATGTAGGTGACAAAGAGTTGATCCTTGTCAGACTGACGCAGTCTGCACGCTTGATACTCTTGAGCATCTGGATCCTCTTCACTCAAGAACTCTTCTTTGGCACTCTTCAAGAGAGCGAGCAGTTTTTCAAGGCGCTTCTCCTGAGGAACGAGCTCAGATTTGATCAGCGCATAATCTAGAGCCGCTTCAAGGTGAATAGGCTCGCTAGTCAGCCGTTTCTTAATTTGAAGGTCTTTAAGAGCTGCGAGAATAGAAGAGAGGCGCGGATTCGCATCGCTCTTCTCCTCTTTTTGCAGGAGGCCATACTCTAGACGAGCGCGCTCTAAGAGTGCTGTATCCGCTGCAGTGGAGAGGGTGTGAGATGAGGTGTTAATGAGGTAGTCGTAGGTTGCAACAGCTCTCTCTGTCTCTTTAACATGGGCATAGGCTCTGCCGAGGTCTAAGAGGGCTCTTCTCTGGAACTTCCACGAGAGGTCGGGTTTTGCTTCATAGATCGACTTTAAGTCGCCTAAAAGAGCAATGGCCCCCTGGTAGTTATCTACCAGAGTTAGGAGCTCAGCATACTTCAAGGCCTCCCCTTCTAAGAATAGGGTATCGGCTGTGATCGCTTTGAGCTCTTTAAGTATGCGCTCAAAAAGCTGTGTAGCGCGTGCAGAGTAGTTTCCACCCTTATCCGCTTTAGCTCTTCCATAGTAGTAGTTGGCAAGCCAGAGCAGATTGTCTCTCTTGACTTCAACATCGTTCTGCATTGCGCACGCATAGAGGTGGTCTGCAGCTTTCTCGATGAGATCTTTGTCGCCTTGTCGCTGACCCGCCTCTTTGAGGTAGGCGTTGTAGAGCATGAGACGGAGAACGGAGCGGTTTTCAAGATTTGGATTTAAGGAGAGCGCCTGTTCAGCGTGAGTTAAGAAGTTCATCCCTTCGGTTCCAGCTCTATGGAGAGCGAGAGCCACGAGAAGGTGCGCTTCCGCGGAGGAGCTGGAGGTTGCAAATGCCTGTAAGAAGGTTTCTAAGCTTTTTGCGCTCTCTTCCCATCTGCCCATAGAATAGAGAGTTTTTCCCATGAGAAAGACATAGCTCTCTTTCTCTTCTTGTTTCCAGACCTGATCTTTGCTGAGGGCCTCTTTTAATACTGAGACGAGCATCTCATTTTTAGCTCCGAGCTGCTCTTCTTTTGCGTTTTTACGCTCCATCAGAGCTGCATGAACGAGCTGGTGCCAAGCAGATGCAGCTTGCGCGCTGGAGGAGAAGGTTTGAAGGAAGTCGGAGAAGGCTGCTCTGCCCTGCTCCCACTGTTGAGCTTTAACGAGAAGACGGCACTGTTCAAAAGAGAGGGCCTCCTTCTCTTCATGGTTAGGGAAGGCGACCAGTACTCTCTGGATCTGCTCTCTTGCCGCAGCCACATCGCCAAGTTCTTCAGCGACCTGAGCGTGAAGCACAAGCGTTTTTGCATAGTCTAAATCTTCAGGGAAGAGCTCTCCCATCTTTTTAACAGAATTCTCCATCAGAGAGAGGTCCCTTGTCTCTTTTGCACAGTTAATGAGGCAGAGTAGAGCGCTCTTAACTTCTGAAGATGAGGCCTGTTTGTCAGCTAAAAACATCTGGAGGGGAACCACTGCCAGCTTGTAATTTTTCAGAGCGAAATGGCTCTTGCCGATATAGAATTGAACGAGGGGGAGCTTCTCTTGAGCGAGATACTTTCTCGCAATCTCTTGTGCTGTAATGAGCTCGGAATACTTCTCCATTTGAAAGAGGAGGAGAAGCTGGTTGAAGGCTGCGGCCTTCGCTTTCTTCCCAGCGAGCTGGTAGACAGATGCGAAGGTTTTGCACGCCTCTTCTTTATTGGTCTGTACTTGCAGACACGCCGCTTGAAAGAGGAGCTCCTCTTTTTTATCTGGATACTTCTGCGCCAGCTGCAGAAATAGGGCTGCTGCTTCTGCGCTCTCTTTCATCTCTCTATGGATATAGGCCATTGGAAGGAGAGAGGCCTCTTTAAAAGAGGTTTTTTCTAAAATTCTATACTCCTGTTTGGCTTTCTCTAGGATGCGGAGCTTCTTCTCCTCATCTTTTGTCTGCATGCCTTGGCGCCAGAGCGACTCTGCGAGGAGGTAGTGGAGTTCGAATCTATCCCCGCCCGCTTCGTTCAATTCTCTTGCTGTCTCTTTAATGACATCGGGATAGCGATTGAGAGAGAAGAGTGAGCGCAGATAGTTGAGCTGCGACTTCTTTTTTAGATCTGCATCGGTGACTTTAGCATAGGCGTCTACGGCTTCGGCGTGCTTGTTGTCGAAGAAGTAGAGATCGCCGAGCATCGTGTAGAGCTGCTCACGCGCATTGGTGTCTGGTTTTTTTGAGAGAAGGTCCAAAATCTGCATTTTGGCAGCTTGATAGTCCCCCTCTTTCCAGAATTCTGCGATCCGCCTTAGCTGCAGAGCTTCTTGCGGAGAGGTGTTCTTAATCGGTTTCAGTGAAGGAAGAAGAGGAGCTGAAAGAGCGAGCAAACAAACAAGGAGATAATCTCTGCGCATGACTCACCTGGGGCTAAAGAGTTTGGGCCGATTATACTCACAACATATTATTTTACAAACTTCATGCAACGAAGAGGAAGAGAAGATCGGGCGCGGGCACGCACACGGGCACGTTCACGAAAGGGGGAACTGGGGAGCGGGAAGAGAAGATAAAGATCGGGTGCTGACAGGCAAGAAAAAAGAGAGAGTCCGATCTTCTTCTCTCTTTCGTAAACGTGTCCGTGCCCGTGCCGGTGCCCGATCTTCCTCTTTCACGTAAAGCGAAGCTTTCTCCTGGCCTACCCGACATGTCTCTTCTGCCAACTTATTAATATAATCTAGTTCTAATAGTGGGCGATGAGGTCGTCTGCGCGGGGATCGTTTGCTTTTTTGAGCTGCTCGTAGAGGAGAAGTGCTCGCGCGGTCTCCCCTTGCTTGAAGTAGAGGACGCCTAAGCGGAAGATTAGTTTATGGTCTTGAGGAGAGAGTTTTAGAAGGATCTCATACTCTTCGATCTCTTTCTGGGCCATTTCGAGGTCGTGATAGATGCTTGCCAGTTGCGCATGGACCCAAGGCTCGTTAGGTGCTAGGGCGTCGAGAATTTTAAACTCTTGAACTGCTCGAGCGGTGTAGGATTCAAACTTCTCTTTCATCGGCTTTGAAGAGTAGGCGGAAGGAGTCCAAGGCCAGCTCTGATCTGCACGCTGAAGGTTTGCCATTGTTAAATAGGTGTGCGAAAGCGCCGCGTGCGCTTCTAAATCTAGCGGCTCTTTCCTGATCAGATCGAGATGGTGCTCTATCGCGTTTGAAAGCAGCAGCTCCCTCATCTGATGGATCTCCTTCCAGTGCATCCAGACTAGACACTTCTCGAAAAGAGGCTGTAGAAAAGGGAGGGGAGCTGGCGACTGTGCGATCCACTTTTTCATCTCTAACAGATCTGAGAAGTAGCGGAGCGCGTAGGCTAGGAAAATGGAGTCGTCATCCGCTCCTTCACCTGCGGCCTCTTTGCAAGAAGAGAGATAGCGCGAGGAGATCTCTTCCATCTGCTCCGGTTTTTTCGCTTCCATATAGAAGGAGAGAAGAAAGTAGGAGAAGACGGTGAGGCAGAGTCCAGCGAGACAAATGGCGATGAAGAGAGATTTTGAAAGTGCTGAGAGGAGAAGAATGGCGACGAGTTCAGTGGCGGCGAGGGCGAAAAAGGCCAAGTTGAACTGTTTTGTCGCGTGAGTGAGAGAGAAAAAGTCTCTAAATGCGTTCTCAGCGTGGTGTTTTACCCTCTCCTGTACGACAGGCGAGTCGAAGAGGCGCACTTTTTTTTCTGTAGAATGTGTCTGTGTTGTCATGAAAGAAAAAGCCCTCTTAATGGGGTAAAAAACTAACTAATCGCTGCAATTTTCTCAAGAGAGATCGCGATCGCGACTACTCGCCAGTCTCAATCATGTAGTCGATCACATTTTGTGAGACGCCCGATTTTTTTAGATCGATGATCTGATCGCTTGTCAGATGATAGACGCTATTTGTCGCTTTAATCTGGTTGATGATCGTCTCATCTTTAAGTCCATTTTTGGACATGTTCTTAATGTCTTGGACTGTCATCTGCTGCCCGCGGTCGATTCTATCGAGAGTTTGAGGTGAGCGCGACTCCATGATCTTACGATCCTGCTCATCTAGGGCGTATCCAATTAATGCTCCAGTGCCTGCGCCGACTGCACCGCCGATCAGGGCGCCTGTTCCGCCACCGGCAACTCCTCCAATCAGAGCTCCGCCACCCGCTCCAACAAGTGCACCTGTGCCAGCTTTGCTTTCACAGCCTGCTAAAACTAGTGCAGCTCCTACAACTCCGAATAAGATCTTCTTCACGTCTACCCCCAGACTCTATATATTCCACTAATAACTGATAGTTTCCGAGACTGTCTATCTTTTTATTACTATGATTACGTTTGCCGAAGCGACTTCCCTTTGCAAAGAGATTAAAGAGGTTCTCTCCTCTTTGAGCTTTGCTTCCATGAGAGAGAGCTCAGAAGGGAAGTGGTTGATAAATTTTAACGAGGGAGAGAGGGAGAAGCATCTGCTAGTTTGCGTGCGCACCCCCTTTGAACGCTTTCACCTGGCTCCAGCGCACGAGGGAAGGGAGACTCCTTTTACAAAGAAGATAGAAGAGGAGCTTAGAGGAAGCGAGCTTACGTCCATCGCACTTTTGGGAGAGGATCGAATTTTAGAGCTTCAATTTAAAGGTAGGAAGAAGGGGCTATCTTTAATTTTAGAACTGATCCCCAGACACAGCAACCTCTACCTTGTGGACGAGAAGAGAAAGATCCTCCTCTCTTTTCGTCCAGCCAAAAGTGTCGATTATTCTCTGCCCCCGCGCAGCTTCACCCACGAGAGTGAACCCCACTTCTGCTCAAGCCCAGGGGTGAACGCGGAATATGCAAAAAAAGAGAGAGAGGCTCTCCGTGAGCAGAAGATCCACGCCGCAAGGGCGCAGCTTGTTAGACAGATTCGCAAGCAAGAGAAACGCGTAGCTCAGCTGAGAAAAGAGAGAGAGGAGGCGGAGAACTGGCCCGCAAAAGAACATGAGGCTGCACTTTTACAGAGCAGCTATTTCAAGTTGAAGCATGGAATGAGCAGGATTGATCTGGAGGATTGGGAGACGGGAGAGCTTCGAACGATCGAGCTGGACCCCTCTCTTGAGCCGAGTGCCCAGCTCAAGCGGGTGTTTGGATATGTGAAGAAGCTAAAAACTAAGGTCTCTTATGTTCAAAAATTTCTAGAAAGGGCCGAGAGCGAACTCGCTCTTCTCCAGAAACGTTTGGAGACTTTTGAAGATGAAGGAGCTGCTCTTCAACTTGAAGAGTTACCAAAACCAGAAAGTAAACCTCCCGCAAAAAAGGAGCACTCCTTTCGGGAGTATACCTCTGAAAAGGGGCTTAAGATCTATGTCGCAAAGAGCGCCAAACAGAATGAGGAGCTCACTTTTTCTTTTGGAAGGGGCTTGGATTACTGGCTTCACGTCTCCGACTTTGCAGGGAGTCATGTGATTGTGCGTGGGCAGAAGAGAGAGGAGCCAGACCAGGAGACCCTTCTGGACGCGGCACAGCTGGCGCTATATTACAGCAAAGCGCGTGGAGAGAAGGTGGCAGACGTCACCCTCTCTCAGGTGAAATTTCTCACTCGCGGGAAAAAAATGGGACAGGTCGGGGTGGGAAAGTATAAGACGATGACCATTCGGTACGATCCCGAACGCCTCGCTAGACTACAAAATTTTACTCCCTAAATCTGTAGCCGACTCCGCGGACCGTTTCGATCCAATCGAAGTTTGGCCCCAGTTTTTTCCGGAGAGAGGCGATATGCACGTCGATGTTGCGATCGACAATGAGCGCATCATCATTATTATTTACCTCTTCGAGAAGCTGGTTGCGCGTTAAGACCTTTCCTCGACTCATGAGCAGCTGTTTTAAGATGCCGAATTCGGAGAGAGTGATGGTCAGCGCTTTATTCTCTTTTTTCAAGAGGTAGCGGTCGATATCTAGAGAGAACTCACCGAATGGGATCGCCTTTGTGGGTTTTTCTGGCTCTCTTCCTCTGCGGAGAACAGCTTTTACTCTAGAGAAGAGAACTTTTGGCGAGAAGGGCTTTGCGACATAGTCGTCAGCTCCGAGCTCAAGTCCGAGAATCTCATCGATCTCTTCGCTTTTGGCAGTTAAGATGATGACGGGAGTGTTTTTTAGTTCAGGGGAGTTTTTGATCTTCCGGCAGACGTCGAAACCATTCATCTCCGGGAGCATGATATCCAGAATAACTAGATCTGGTTTCTCGCGTTCTACAGCACGGTATCCCGCGGCTCCATCGGTTTCGGTAAGCAGTTTGTAACCGAGGGCTTCAGCTTGCAGCTTGATGAGAGCGGCAATATCCTCTTCATCTTCGATCAGCAGTATTCTCTTTTTCTGACTCATTACTGTTTCTCAATGAATAATTGAAGTAACGGATCATGCTTTAGAACTCTTTTCGCATCAAGAATTTTGCACAACTAGAACATCACTTCTACAGAGGAGGAGAAGTTGCCCATAGATGTTGAGTTTGCAAAAAAATCTGCAAGAGCATCAATAAAAGAGATGGAAGGTCGAGGTTCTAAAACCTCCAAAGCCTTTCTTCTTGATCTGCCCGCTTCTTTTATTCTCGCAAGTAGACCATTATCGGAAACTCTGATTTGTGGATCCCCGTTTTCTGCGAGCTCAAGTAATCCATTGAGCTTATCCCTAGAAGTCGCGTTTGCAATGCAGCTTGTGTAGAGAGCTTGTTTAAAATGCTGTAAATAATGGGCTCTTTGTGAGGGGGAAGTTTTTGGTGAAAAGAAGATGTTTTTAACAAAATGAGTGATGACGATTCGTATCGTCCTAACATCCAGAGCTCCTAAAAAGCGTCTGCTGCGTAAGAGAACACGAGCGCCCTCTGGATCTGAAGCAAGGGCGATTGCCATCATCCCGCTTTCAGGGTGAGCTGTTGCAAAATCATACTCGCGAAGCGCAGGGAGGTAGTTTTTTATTACTGAGAAGAGACTCATTTCCTCTCCGCCATATCTTTTATGAATTTTTAGAATCGCAGAAGTAGCTTTGTGATCTGCATAAGTATGCGTATCCATAGCTCTACCCCAAATTCTAATAGCCTCTTTCGGGAAATAAAAAGATGAGACCTCGAGGCATTGCTCTGGATCGAGATAGGAGACGAGAATGGAGAATGCGCCTTTGATTTGCCAAAAGCCTTGAAAAGCAGAAGGTAACTTTTCAGGTTTAGAAGCTGCAGATTTATTCGAAAATAACATTAATTCTGATGTCATGCAAAATACCAATTGTTTTATTGGTATTTTATATGAAAATCTATTAAAAAACAATATATTATGAGTTAATTAGAAAGACGTTCTTTATTTTCTGATTCAAAAAGTTTTTACCTAGTTTTTGGAACTTTTCGGGATCGTCGGAGACAAAGAATTGAACCTCACCAAAGGTGGTTTGTTTATTTACTAGATCCTTCTCTATTAAGATCTTACGCGTTTCCTTTGCGCAACTAACCCCGGGGTCGATTAAGACTACCTGGTCTCCCAGCTCTCCTTTAATAGTCTGTTGGAGGAGAGGATAGTGTGTACAGCCTAGAAGAGCTGCATCTAAGTTTTTCTCTTTAAGTGGGTTAAGATACTCCTGAACAGCTAGTTTGGTTAGGAGATGCTCTGTATACCCCTCTTCTACGAGCGGGACAAAGAGAGGGCATGGGATCGCAAAAATCTCTGTCTCAGGGAGGAGCCCTGCGATCTTCTCCTGATATACGCCCGAGGCGATTGTGCCTCGTGTGCCCAAGATGGCGATTCTCTTGTTCTGTTTAAGTCGTGCGAGCTCGTCAATCGAGGGAGGGATAACGCCGATCACAGGAATTGAAAGTGTGCTTGAGAGCTCTTCCAAAGCATAAGAGCAGGCGGTATGGCAGGCAATCACGAGAAGCTTAATCTGACTCTTCAGCAAAAAGCTGCTATTTTCACGCGCATAGTTGCGGATCGTATCGGCGCTCTTATTTCCATAAGGAAGCCGAGCTGTATCGCCAAAATAGATGAAATTTTCAAAGGGGAGCTCATCGATGAGTGCTCTAAGAACGGTGAGCCCACCAAATCCAGAATCAAAGATCCCAATACTTGAAGGAGAATTAGTCATGTGGAAGTTTGATCTCTTGGCCTACGACGATGCGGTCGGAGCTTAGATCATTGAGTTTCTTGATCGCTTCGATGGTTGTGTGCTGCTGTTTTGCGATCTTTTCGAGCGAGTCGCCCGACTTAACTTTATACTTGCGGTAGGTGTGAGTGTTGCTGCTCTCTTCTCGCGACTTCTCCTTTAATACTTCGGAGAGAGATGAGAGAGTTCCTTTGAGCTTAACAATCTCATCCAGGCGTCTGTTTTGCGCTTGGATCTCCTGTTCGAGATCGTGAAGTTTTTCTTGCTGTTTCGCAAAGGTGGTGCTGGCTTGATTAGCGTGAGTCCCAAGCTGTCTCAGGTCTTGAGCTAGCTTCTCTTGACTCTTTTGTAGTTCTGCGAGCTTCCGGTCGAGCGTTGAAAGTTGAAGGGAGCTTTCGGCTCCCTTCACTGGTGTTTTCTGCTGTTTTATCTTCTCGTCGAGGATCTGCAAGTCGACCCTTGTGCCGCTAAGCTCATGTCTCAAATCGGATAGCTCGATTCTCACCTCTTCCAAGGCGACATCTGCTGGACTCCTCTCCTCCTGCCAGGAGGTCATACGAGAGGAGCAGCTGCTCAGCGCAACACAAGAGATCAATGCTAAGCGTTTCATTTAGCGCTGGTAGATCTTAAATTGTGCACGACGGTTTTTAGACCATGCCTCTTGGCTATGGCTGATCTCGAGAGGACGCTCTTTGCCGTAAGAGATAGTGTGGATCTGGTTGAGATCAACGCCTTTCTGTACGAGTAGTGAACGCACGCTGTTTGCTCTTCTTGCACCAAGAGAGAGGTTATAAGCCTCAGGTCCACGCTCATCGCAATGTCCTTCCACAAAGATGTAAGTATCAGGGTGGTCTTTCAAGTAGGCTGCAATGCGCTCGACTGCTGCAAGAGACTCTTTGCCGCGAACGCTATGCTCATCGGTGTTGAAGTGGATATTGCGGAAGATCGAAGCGAGCTCAGCACTTGGCATGCTAAACTGATTGATGCCAGGAACGCCGCTGCCTGCTTCTCCAGGAACATGGCGAGACTGTGGGATCGCTCCGTCAGCGAACTGAGATTTTAGATCATCATCGCGGAGAGGAACGAAGTCCTCGTGGCTTGGGCCGCCATCAAACTCGCTATCTGCGAGCTCGGAGCCATCATTACCCCAGAGAGATTGTGAGTGCTTATACTTATAGCTGGAAGCGGACTTCGAGTCGTCCCAAGTATTATCTTTTTTTCCGCAGCTGGTAAAGAGTGTGCAGAGTGCTCCACACGCCAGTGCCATTTTTAAAACATTCTTTTTCATTTTAGTCCTCAATAGTTCAGCTTGTTAAATTCTAACGTGGGCCCCATGTGGGGTAATGGTTTTTTCCCTGGCCTTTCGTAATTCTTATCGCATCCGGCTGGTTCAGATTCACGACATAAAGTTCAGAAGAGGAGGCGTCGGTCGAGTTAAAAACGAGATGCAAACTATCCGCTGCCCAGGTGGGGTTTTCTTTATTGCCTGCCCCAGAAGTCAGCTGCCTCTCCTCTTGTGTGGCGAAGTCGTAAATCCATATTTGCCTCACTCCACCAGTTTTAGCACTATAGGCTAATTTTCTTCCATCTGGAGACCACGAGGGGCAGGAGTTTTCACTATTCTGCTTCGTGATCAGCTGCGGATTTGCGCGTCTTCCGGAGCCTGTCGCGGGAATCACATAGATGCGCATGCTTCTGTCTTTATCTGACACAAACGCGACTTTTGTTCCATCAGGACTAAAGGTGGGTGATGCTTGCGTGGAGTGAGGATAGGAGAAGAGCTGCTGAGGCTTTCCTACTTCTCCAGTCTGAGGATTAAAGGGCTGCATGAAGAGGTCGGATCTGCCGGCTGCATCGCAAATGAATGCGACCTTGTCGCGCTGAGGAGAAATTGCGGGAAGAAGCTGATTTCCTCTTAGATCGATCAGACGTCTCCCTACTCCTTCTTTTAGAGAAGCGAGGAAGATCTTCGGCTGACCAGACTTGTAGGAGACGTATAAAAAGCGGTCGCTCGCACCTGGAAAGCTAGAACTAACAGGAATGAATACAGGTGTGACGCAGTAGCTTCTTTCGCTTGTGATTTGACGCGCATTGTGTCCGTCCCAATCGCACTCCCAGATCTCGGAAGCCCATCCGGCAGCATCGGGGCTGTCGGCTCTAACCTCTTTTGCTTGTCTTGCAAAGAGGATGCGACTGCTTGCAATGCCATCTCTGTTAAAGAGAGACTTGTGAATCCCATCCGCAAGTTTATGGATCTGGCGGCGGTCGTGAGCGATCTCTCCAGTGAGTGTGATATCGCTGAAGTGTTTCAGCGAACCAGAACTGGTGGTGAAGAGATCAAGAGATAGGGTCTTTCCAGTGATGAGCACTTTCATCACATGGGCGATTCCAAAGCTCTTCCATGCTTTTGGTGAAAAGCACTCTTTTGCCTCTTTTGCAGTAAGAACTTTCTCTTTCTGGTCGTTAATTGGGAGGGCTCGTGTCGATCCATTATTATTTAAATCGAATAGGAGGACGGATTCGAGCTGAGAGAGGTAATTTCTATCTAGGGATGTCTCGCCATCAAATCTGCCCATATAAACTGGAATCAGGGAGCTAGCAGTTGAGAGCTGAACGCGGATTTCAGGGTTTTGCGGGGCTTCTGCCTGAATGCTTGCGCAAAGAGTAATCAGACAGAGAAGAGTATTTTTAAGAATGTTCATAGCTACAACTCGTTACAAAATGTGAAGACAAAAGTCTCCTGTTTTCTACTTCCTTCCAATTGTGGAAATCTCAAACGGGGAAGGCTAGCCTCTAGATACTTCCTATTTTTCTCACTTTCCGTTTTTAAGACCACAAGATTTACGACGGAGCCGTCTTGTTTTAGCGTGAGCTGGATCTTCACCTCTCCATATTCGGGGAGATTGAGCGTCTCTTTTAGATATCCGATCAGAGAGGCTTCATAGCTCTCATCAATGGATGCGTCTCTCGATGAAGCATCGATACTCAAGGGCCCAATAGGTGCGACGGGTGACGGCGCATCGAATTTTTTCGATGCTGCTCTCTTTTTGTCTGGCGTAGGCTCTAACTTTGAAAGGTTATCCTCCAGCTCCTGCAGAAGTTTTTGAGACATCTTCTCTCTCTTCTCATCTTGCACGGGCTTTACCGGCGCTTTTTTCTTCGCTTGGACCAGCTTTTTATCGGCGATGGGGGGTGCTTTTTTTGCCGGAGGCTTTGCGGGCTTTGGTGTAGAGGCGGGTTTACTTGCTGGAGGGGCACTCTGTTTGGGCTTAGTCTGGCTAACAGCTCTGGTGGGTGATGCGCTCTTCTCTTTTGGCTGAGCGCTAGGTGTGATCGTCTTCACAATGAGAGGTTTATGCGACTTCTTGTTTTCGGGATTGAAAGACAGATGGATATAGAAGAGGAAAAAGAGGTGCGCCGAGAGAACCGTATAGACAATAGCGCGCTTCATCCTATATCAGCCGGGTTGCAGAATAATATCTAACTGCTCAAAGCCTGCGAGTTCAACGGCGTTTTTTACGATCTGGTAGGTGCCAAACTGCGCTTTCTTATCGTGAAAAAGTTGGGGAGTGCGAGTCGAGTGGTTCTTTTTCGCTTGCTTTAATAGAGGGAGGAGCTCCTCTTTAGAGACGATCTTTCCATTGAACCAGATGCTATTATCCTCGCGCACGCGGATCGTAACAGGGCTACTATCTTGAACAACCGCCATCTCTTTGCTCTCTTTCTGGCTTGCAGATGCGAGCTGGATGCGGTCGAGTTCCAGCATCGGGGCGATGATGATAAACATGATGAGAACGACGAAGACGACGTCGATGAGTGGAGTCAGATTGACGGACGCCTCTTCATCGGCTTGACTACCTGAAAATCTTCCTGGTCTTCGTCTCATAGTTTAGTTGACCTTGCGGTACTGGAGTTCAACTGTAGAGAGGAGGAGGTAGAGGAAGTCCTCCATATCTGAGGAGAAGGTGCGGACCGAATTTTTCAAATAGTTATAAGCGACGAGAGCGGGAATCGCAATGACCAGGCCAAGCACAGTGGTTGCAAGCGCGGTGGATAGTCCGCCGAGCATTGCCGCATTGGATCCTGCAGAGGCGCCGCTATGCAGTTCGGAGAAGGTGATTAGAATGCCCCAGACGGTGCCGAGCAGTCCTAGAAAGGGGGCTAAAGTGGCGATAGTCGAAAGAACAAAGAGGTTTTTTTCCAAGAGCTTAGTTTGAGATGAGATTGTTGTAAGGACGTGCGATTCGATAAGCTCGAGATCTTTTGGAGAGAGGTAGACGGGAGCTGGCTCAGGGCTATCTTTAGCCGAAAAGAAGTGGTTCTTATTGAGGAGTTCAACCGATTTTTGTTTGAGTGTATCAAAAATTTCTGCAAAGGGGTTTGGAAGTGCTCTATTCAGCTGTTTTGGAAGGTCTGCAACATCAAGTGAAAAGAGAGGGCGCTTGTTTTGGGCGATCGCTTTCTGAAAAGAGAGAGAGACTCTCTGGACATTACGCGTCATCCAGGTCTTCTGAATCAGAACGATCCAGCAGGCGATAGAGAGCGCAAAGAGACCGAGAAAAATAAGTTTACCGAAAAAGTCGGATTGAGAATAAGAGCTAAGGAAGATATTTGCCGCAAGAAGAGATGAAGTCATAAGCCTACCGAGATTACCTACATGCATAACGAATTCGAGGGGCATTTGTCAAGGAAACGCGGGCCGCTTGCAACAGTAATTAGTTTTTGTACAAATGATTGGCGGTTTCTGGAGCGCAGTATCCAAGAGGCGCGGCTCTTTTCCGATCTAATCATGATCGTTATTTGCGACCACTTTTTCGATGGGAGTCTTGAAGATCTTGCTCTCATTGAAGAGTGTTACAGGCGCTATCCCGATTGCAGCTTCATCGAATTCGCGTTTGACCCTGAGAAACCCTACGGCAGGAGCTCTCCCTTCGCCCATGAAGATTTAGACCGGGTGCACCACTGGCACAACACGACTAGGCTTCTTCCTTTCTATCTGCTACCCAAAGAAATAGAGAGCATTCTCTTTTTAGATGCTGATGAGATCGTGGATGGAAAGAGGTTTGCAGCGTGGATAAAGGATTTCCCTTTTGAGGAGTATTCGGCGCTTCGCCTTGCGACCTACTGGTACTCGCGATCTCCCTATACTTGCGCGAGTATCTTCCCGGATTCAACTATGTTAGCTAAGAGAAGAGCGCTCACACCCGACCTGCTTTTGCATGACGATGAGCGCATAGGAACATTTTTAAGAACTCCAGGACCTAAACAAAAAGGGGTAGTTGCAAAAGATGGGCTTCCGCTCGTGCATCACTATAGCTGGGTGCGCACAAAAGAGGAGCTGTTCAAAAAAACAGAGACCTGGGGCCACCATTGGGAACGGGACTGGAAGAGTCTGATCGAGAAGGCGGAAAGTGAAAAGCATATCGAGAAGGAGTTTGTTCGCGGTTATGAGATTGTTGAAACCTCGCTTTTTTTCGATCCTCTCTCGTTGAAACCCCCTGCTCTTCCCCAGATAACTTTAGAGACGCATATCCGCAACCTCTCCGACTTTCCTCACGTCCGACGCGTGACCTCCCAAGAGATTTTCCGCCTCGACCTTCTCCTCCACTGCCAATAATGAACATTTTTCTGATCAAACAAAAGCATTTCATTTTTTTATTATTTGGGATTTTTACTCAGTTTTTTTAGAGCCCAAATAGACATGTCGGATGGTGTGCGCTCGCGCCACACCTCCCGCGACCACCTTGCGCTTCACCTCGCTTTGCCAAACCGTGTGCTCGAAAACAGAGTGGGCCATTGCCCTACCCTGTACACCCCTTCTCCGAGGACGCGATTTGGCAAAGCGAGATGCAGCGCAAGAGGGTCGCAGGGAGGCCCCGAGCGAAAGCGGAGCTTTCCCCTGGCCTACCCGACATGTCTTTTCTACTATTAAAAACATTCACAGCTTTTTAATCTGTTGAAGGGAGCAACTTTTTATTTTATCATGAGCAGCATGATCATTGATACGCATGCACATCTTACGGGAGAGGAGCTGGCGCCGCTGGCGGATGAGATTCTCGGACGCGCTCAAGCGAAGGGAGTCCAGAAGATCGTCAATATCTGCACGGATGTTCAGAGCCTCGAAAAGGGGCTCGCGCTCGCTTCTCGCTACAATTGGGTTTTCAATACAGCTGCTACCACGCCCCACGACGTAGAAAAAGAGGGAGAGAGCTTCTTTCCTCTTGTCGAAGAGGCTGCAAAACAGAAGAAGCTGGTCGCGATCGGAGAGACGGGGCTAGACTATCACTACGAGCACTCTCCTAAAACGACGCAGCAGAAGTTTCTGCTCCGCTATCTTGCCTTAGCAGTAAAATACTCTCTGCCTGCTGTTTTTCACTGCAGAGATGCATTTGAAGATCTCTTTGCGATGACAGATGAGGTCTATAAAGGCAGACCGGCACTTCTTCACTGTTACACGGGGAGTGCTCAAGAGGCTGCCCGCGCAGTTGATAGAGGCTGGATGATCTCCTTTAGCGGCATTCTCACTTTTAAAAAGTCGGAAGCTCTTCGCGAAGTTGCAAGAGCAGTTCCTCTTAGCCATATCGTCGTTGAGACCGACGCTCCCTATCTCTCTCCTCAAAGCATGCGCGGCAGCCCAAATGAACCTGCCTTCATCACCGAGACAGTTGAGGTTTTAGCTCGCATCAAAAATCTTAATCCAGATGAAGTTGCACGCGCCACTTCTGAAAACGCGATTAAATTTTTTTCTTTCTGAAAAACTATTTAGACGAGTACAAGTATCTTTTCATTTTTTGGTAAGATGGATGAGTGTAGATACGACAATTAAGCTTCCGCGCGCTTTTATATGGAGAAGACTCCACTCTTTGATGGGCCTCTGGCTTGTTCTTTTTCTCATGGAGCATCTGCTTGTAAATTCGCAGGCGGCACTTCTGCTTGGAGATAATGGGAGGGGATTTGTCGAGATGGTCAACGGGATCCACAACCTCCCCTACCTCTCATTCATCGAATTCACACTTCTTGGAGTGCCGATCGCCATCCACTTAATCTGGGGTGTGAAGTATCTCTTCACTGCAAAGCCCAATGCTCACAAGACAGACGGGTCGACTCCATCCCTTCCCGAATATGGCCGGAATCGCGCCTACTCCTGGCAGAGGATCACCTCCTGGATTCTGCTTTTTATGCTCGTTGCCCATGTGGTTAAGTTCCGCTTTATCGACTATCCAGCTTCTCTAAATATCGGTGGAGATGTCGCCTACTTTGCGCCGGTAAAGGTTGACAATGGACTCTATACGGTGGCGGACCGATTGAAAGTTGCTCTCTTCGACAAGGAGGCAATAGAGATCGAAAAGAGAAGTTTAAAGGACCGCAGCGATGAAGAGGCTCTTTTTGAAGCGGCGGACTCTTTGAAGAAGAATGAGATTCTCACTTGGGACGGCCCCGCTTCTGTGAAATACGACTCTCAGCGAGAGGTAATTTTTACCTCAGCCCAGAAATTTCAAGATAAGATCAACTGGGTCAAGATGCTTGGGAGCTACTCTCTTGCCGATGATGAGGTGCTTGCTGTTTCAGATAATTTTGGAACGGCATCTCTTCTGCTCGTGCGCGATACTTTTAAAAGCCCGATCTACGTATTTCTCTATACGATTTTTGTGCTATCTGCCTGCTTCCACGGCTTCAATGGCCTATGGACATTTCTGATCACCTGGGGAGTCGTGCTGAGGATGTCGGCTCAGAAGTCGACGGCCACTTTTGCAATTGGACTCATGCTGCTTGTGGCATTTTTGGGGCTCGCTTCGATCTGGGGAACCTACTGGCTAAACCTGCGTTACTGAAAAATTCTATGAGTGCGAAGAAGATGGGAAAAGAGGTGATAATGGTCGGCGGAGGCCTTGCAGGTCTTTCTGCTGCGATGAAGCTGGCTGAAAATGGATGCCATGTCAAGATCGTCTCTGTTACAAAAGTCAAGCGTTCTCACTCGGTCTGTGCCCAAGGCGGAATCAACGCGGGCATGAATTTAAAAAACGAGGATGACTCTCCCCTCGTGCACGCATACGACACGATCAAAGGCGGAGACTTTTTAGCCGACCAGCCACCAGTTCTCGAAATGTGTATGGCAGCTCCTGGCATCATACGCATGATGGAGCGTTTTGGCTGCCCTTTCAACCGTACAAGTGAAGGAAATCTCGACTTCCGTCGTTTTGGCGGCACACTCTACCACCGCACAGCCTTTTGCGGCGCCTCGACAGGCCAGCAGCTCCTCTACGCTCTAGATGAGCAGGTGCGCCGTTATGAAACGAAGGGCAGAGTGGAAAAATTTGAAAATCACGAGTTCATGCGTCTTGTCATGGACGATGAGGGAAACGCCCGCGGAATCGTGATCATGGATCTCTTCACAATGAAGCTGGACATCCTGAAAGCAGATGCAGTGATTTTTGGAACCGGAGGGCCGGGCCTGATCTTTAAGAAGTCGACAAACTCTACTTTCTGTACGGGAGCCGCGAATGGACGCCTCTTCAAACAGGGAATGAAGTACGCCAATGGTGAGTTTATTCAGATCCATCCGACGGCGATTCCTGGAGAAGATAAGATGCGCCTAATCTCCGAGTCGGCTCGAGGAGAGGGAGGAAGGATCTGGGTGTATGGAGATTCGACAAAGACGATTGTCGATCCTGAAGGCAAGACGATTCAGTGTGGAAAGACGGGAGAGCCCTGGTACTTTCTAGAAGAGATGTACCCCGCTTTCGGGAATCTCGTGCCGCGAGATATCGGATCAAGAGAGGTCCTCCGCGTTTGTGAGCTTGGCCTTGGCATCGATGGGAAGATGCAGGTCTATCTCGACGTCTCCCATCTTCCCCCCTCTCAACAGCATAAGATCGAATCTGTTCTTGAGATCTACCACAAGTTTACGGGCGAAGATCCCCACAAGCTTCCGATGAAGATCTTCCCAGCCGTTCACTATTCGATGGGAGGCGCCTGGGTAGACTGGCCGGCCGCCGATGATCCCGATCGAATGACGCGCTACCGCCAGATGACTAATATTCCCGGCTGTTTCCAAGTTGGAGAGTCGGAGTTCCAATACCATGGAGCCAACAGACTAGGAGCTAACTCTCTCACGGCCTGTATTTTTGCCGGCCTTGTAGCTGGAGGCGAAGTTCCGAGATATCTGGATAATCTGAAAGATAGCTATGGCAATCTCTCTACCAAAATGTACACGGATACACTTGCAGCAGAAGAGGCGTTAAAGCACGACCTTCTTACGCGCAGTGGAAAGGAAAATATCCACCAGCTGCACGATGAGCTCTCCGATGTGATGATCAGAAACGTCACCGTAAAAAGAGATAACGAATCTCTTAAAAAGACGATGGATGTTATCAAGCAGCTCCGCGAGCGCTACAAGCAGATCTCTCTCGATGACAGAGGCGGTACGCTCAACCAGACCTATGCCTTTGCCAACCAGTTTGGCTACATGCTGGAGCTGGCACTTGTCATGACCAAAGGCGCACTTCTGCGCAATGAGTTCCGTGGAGCCCACTTCAAGCCGGAGTTTGCCGCACGCGACGATGAGCATTGGCTGAAGACGACGATAGCGACCTATGATCCGCAGAAAGATGAACCTGTGATTAGCTATACACCCGTTGACTTAAGACACTTAAAGCCGATAAAAAGGGAATATTCTAAAGCAAAAAGGTTCAAGCCTACTTTGGAGAATATCCCTTCAAACATAACTCTGCCGGTCTAATTACATGGAAAAACAGACTTTTACGCTGAAGATTTTTCGGGGGACCTCCGAGAAGCAGTATTGGGAGGAGTTTGAGCTTGAACTCCGTCCGCTCTTAAATGTCACCTCAGCGCTGATGGAAGTGCAGAAGTCTCCAGTGAATAAGAAGTCGGAAAAAGTGACTCCTGTGGCTTGGGAGCAGGGGTGTTTAGAAGAGGTGTGCGGATCCTGTTCGATGCTGATCAATGGTAGGCCGCGTCAAGCGTGCACCGCGCTGATCGACAAGATCATCGAGTCGACTGGAAGCTCGGTTGTCACTCTTGCCCCCTTCACCAAGTTTCCGCTTGTTAAGGATCTAGTTGTAAACCGCGATATCATGTTTGAACAACTCAAGCGCGTGCGTGCTTGGGTGGATGTCGACGACTCCTTCGATAGAGGTTTTGGACCAAAAATCAGTTCCAAAGCTCAAGAGCAGAGCTATCTTCTCTCAACATGCATGACTTGCGGCTGCTGCAGCGAATCGTGTCCTCAGGTGAGTGCTCGTTCTAAGTTCGTTGGACCCGCTCCCATCTCGCAAGCAAGACTTTTCAATGAACACCCCGTTGGTAAGCTCATGGCTGAAGAGCGAACTCGCTCTCTCATGACAGAAGGCGGCGTAAGCGATTGCGGCAATGCGCAGAACTGCGCTCAAGTCTGCCCCAAAAAAATTCCTCTTACAGAGTCGATCGCAGTCATGGGCCGCGAAGTGGCCAAGCAGGCCATCCGCGATCTTATCAATCTCCCTGGCCGCAACTAGCCCCAGCATCAGAGCAGATTTTTAATAACAGGATCCGCTTCGCTGGCAGGATCGGCGCTCACCGCGCCGGCAGGATGGAAAGAAAGAATTCTTTTTCTCTTTCTTATCCTGCCGCCGCGTATGCGGCGATCCTGTTAATTTTTCCTATGTCTTATCTTGAATTTTGTTCTTTGAGAAGGGGGAGCTTGCGGCGGATTTTTGTTTTTGGATCGGAGTAGGTAACCGTTTGAGAGGGGACTCCTCTTCTCGTGAAGTTGAGTAGATCTGTAAGTGTTGTTAGCTGAATCTTTGGGTCTCCATTCTTAACAAGAAGAGCTTCGAGCTCCTCTTTCTTTAGTGGAGGGCTGACTCCCTTCTCTCCCTTCTCTTTCTCCTGCTCCAGAATGGTTTGTAAAACACTCTCTCCAAAGACCGATCTAAGTAGTGGAGTCGAAGCAAAGCAGAAGAGGATCGGCTTGCTCTTCTTTCCGTTATCAAGAAGAAAGAAGTCTTCAAGAGGCGGATACCCCTTCTTCTCATCTACCGAGTAGTGTTTGGTTCCCTTTATCATTTTAATGTAGAGCTCCCGCAGGCTCCTCTCTTCAGGAATGAGCTTTTCGAAAGAGAGAGTCTCTTTCTGCGACCTGCCAAGCTCGATTAAAGCGTCTAGAATTTTATACTCAAAATCGGCAATCGATGCAGCAGCAGCGGCCTTCTCTATACTTGTGCCTACATAAATATTTCTGAGGAGTTTAGCCGCGATCTCATAATGTTCACTATGGGTGGAGGGGGCTGGCGAGACGAAGAGAGGGCTTAAATTTAATTTAGAGAGTTCTGAGGGGTTTTCTCGATCTCGCTTAAAAATTTTTGGCTTACTCTCTTTTTTCTCCGATTTAGAAGTTTCCGTTGAATTCTCTTTCTTTTTTGTTTTGGAGGCTTTTGCAAGAAACTGTTTCTTCTGTGCTGCATTATGCACGCGCTTCTCCACATTCATAGAAGAGGTAAAGTAGGTCTGTTTTAACAGAGAGGATGTCCCATGTTTAACAAGCGTTGCAGCTCCGAAAGAGAGAATCAGAAGAAAGCTGCCTACGAGAATAAGAATGTTCATGAACCTATCCGCAAATTATAAGTTTTTGAGTTCGTGGATAGGTTCATTGTTCATAGAAGGTTGGAAGTTGCGAGGGAGGGAGGAAGAAGGCGAAGCTAATCTCTGGTCTCACTTCGGGTTTCGCCTCAGAATCTAGCTCAGGTTTCACCTCTTCCTTCTCTTTCAAAGAGATTTTAACCATAGGAGGAAGCGACTCATTCTCCTGATCCCATGATGTCACCCAGGACTCTTTAATCGGATCAAAAAAGGAGAAAGAGAGGGAGTTTACTTGCTGCATCAAGACCTCTCTTCTTCTAATCGATTCTCCTTCTAGGGGCAGTGTATGCAACTCAAGCAGCCCTTTTTTAGTTAGAAGAAGCACGCCTCTTACTTTTCCAGACAACTTCTCCTCAGTATCGACCCCCTGATCGAACGAGAAGACAAGGCTTAAGTCGACCCCCTCTGGGGTAGACTCTGTGTAAAAGAGGGGGGGCGTCTTCTCATCTTCGGGTGGAAGATTGGAGAAGATCTGCATGAGACGCAGCTGAGTCTTCTCTCGTGCGGAGATCCTCTCCTGGATCTTCTCCGCCTGCACATCCAGCAGAGTCAACTGCCTGTAAAATCCAAAGAGAAAAAAGAGCAGAATAGAGGTGAGCGAAAGGGCGATGACCACTTCCAAAAGTGATAGGGCTCTACGTCGGCGTCTCATGGGCACAAGATGATACCCCGCCCCCCCATTTATTAACAGGAGCGGTGAAAAGGTGACAATAAGAGAAGAGATAATTAACAGGATCCGCTTCGCTGGCAG